>DATGSY010000284.1:0-3301 GCA_035302125.1 Atopostipes sp. | reverse complement strand
CGACAATATCCACTTGCGTAGCATCCGGACCGAAATTGACTTCCAATGAGTCACCATCCGTTAACATCCCCGAGTTACTTTCGCCTCCAGCAACTGTGATACTTACCCAAGTTTCTCCACCGTTTGCGGTCAAAGTCACATTTTGATTTTCAGGGTGCGGTCCTTGAACTTCATACACCGTGTTTGTACCCGTACTTTCTAAAACAGAGACAGATTGTTCTTCTGTCGTTTCTTCTTCCTCTTCAGTTTCTTCAGTATTCTCATTTTCTTCCGCATTCTCAGTTTCTTCATCTGCGGCAGCATCTTCTTGGGAATCTCCATTTTCTTCGAGTTCTTCTGCGATTTCTGCTTCATCATTAACCACTTGTTCTGTATTTTCTTCATTGATCATAGGCTGTTCGCTGTTATTCGCTGGAGTATCTCTCCATGCAAAATAAATCACTAAAATGATTGTTGCGACCAATAAGAAAATTAATATTGTTGGTAAATGTTCAGAAATATCGCTTAAAAAGTCATTCTTTTTTCCTTGTGTTCGTGTTGGAACCTTTACATTCTCCGCAAATTCTTCACTGGCTTCTTTTGACGTTTGGGTTAGATGTTCTTCAAGCAATTCTTCTCCATCTAAACCAACAATATCTGCATATTGTTTTACAAAAGCGCGTGCATAAAAACGTCCAGGCAGTATGTCTGTATTTCCTTCTTCAATCGCTTGTAAATATCTTTTTTGAATTTTTGTCATTTGTTGTAGGTCGTCAAGCGTATAGCCTTGTTCGGTTCGGGCCTCTTTTAAAATTTCACCAATCTCGTTCATGCATTTCACCTACCATTAATTTAAAATTTGAATAAATATTATTGTATGAACGGTTATAGTCTAAGTCAACAAAATAAATTATACCATACGAATTCTTCTATAACTAGACTTGGCGTTCAATCTCTAATAGATTCTCCCAATGATTTCATTAGCTGATTCCATGTATCGAATTGACCCCGATAAACTCCTTATAAAAACGAAAATTTCTTAATAAAAATGCTTTTCACTCCTCCAAGTTTAAAGCAAATTTATTAAGAAATGTCGTTTAGTTCATCATTTAATTGTGAATTTTTTTAGGTATTTTACCCCTTATTCCTTCACTTCTGCAAGCAAGGCTTCCACTTTATCCGTTTGTTCCCATGTGAATGGAAAATCTGAACGGCCGAAATGCCCATAAGCAGCTGTATGTCTAAAAATTGGTTTTTGTAAATCAAGCATCTCTATAATTCCAGCCGGTCTCAAATCAAATACATTACGAATCGCTCGAATAAGTGTCACATCGGATACCTTTCCTGTTCCAAACGTATCCACCGCAATCGATACAGGCTGAGCAACTCCTATGGCATAAGCTAACTGAATTTCTACTCGGTCTGCTAATTCGGCTGCGACAATATTTTTCGCAATATAACGCGCCGCATAACTCGCTGAACGGTCAACTTTGGTGGCATCTTTTCCTGAAAAGGCACCTCCCCCATGACGTGCAGAACCTCCGTAAGTATCTACAATAATCTTACGACCTGTCAAGCCCACATCTCCCTGTGGCCCACCGATCACAAAACGGCCCGTTGGGTTGATGAAATATCGCGTTTCTTCGTCGATCCATTCTTCTGGGATCGCTTCGCGAATGACATGGTCGATAATATCTCTTGAGAGTGCTTCGTGTGTCACGTCTGGTCGATGTTGTGCACTGATGACTAACGAATCGACTCTTTTTGGAGAGCCATCTTCATTATACTCGATAGACACTTGTGCTTTTCCATCCGGTCTTAAATAAGGCATTGTCCCATTTTTACGAACTTCTGTAAGTCGTCTGGTCAAAGCATGGCTCAATGAAATCGGCAACGGCATTAATTCTTCCGTTTCATTTGAAGCATAGCCAAACATAATGCCTTGGTCTCCTGCTCCAATTTTATCCAATTCGTCCATTTCTTCAGTGTTTTTAAATTCCAAAGATTGATCGACACCAACCGCAATATCGGCCGATTGATCGTCAATCGATACAATGACTGAACATGTTTCGGCATCAAAGCCAAATTTTGCACGTGTATATCCAATATCCCGCACGGTTTCACGGACAACTGATTGAATATCTACATAGGCTTCTGTTCGAATTTCACCCGTCACGAAAACCAAGCCTGTCGTTACAACCGTTTCACAAGCAACACGTGAATTCGGGTCCTTCTCAAGCAAGGCATCTAAAATGGCATCACTAATTTTATCTGCCATTTTATCGGGATGTCCTTCGGTGACTGATTCTGATGAAAACAATTTTTTCTCTTCCATGTAAATATATTCCCCCTAAACTATTCGGTTACAAGGCTTCCGGCACGGATGTGACGTCCTATCGGGAATACAATGTAAACCTATCTGATATAATAACACAGTATGCGGGTGTTTTCACTACCTTTTCGATTGACAGCATTTTCAAATGTAAATCGAAGCTGAATACAGTATAATATTCTTGAGAAATGAAGGTGATGAAGATGAAATACCGCCGTTTATTTTTGGTTTTAGGGATGCTCTTGTCCGCAATCTCCAAATCTATTCAGTTTACGGAAGGATCTTTGATTGGCGATCTTTTCATTTTACCTGCTGGAACGTGCTTTGTGCTCGCCATCTTGTTCTTTATTCCGCAATTTCAAGAAGCTTTTCAAAACTGCGAAACAAAAAATAAAGCGATTCGATTCGCTTTCTCTGCTTCGCTTGCCGTTCTTTGTTTTCAATTGTTCACAATGCTGACCTTTGGGTATAACCAAACGATCGGTGTTCTCTTTCTCCCATTATTCCTCGTTTTTGCGGGATGGACTTTGTTCTTCATGAAAAAAATCGGAGAAACCATAAAGAAATAAAAATTTTTTGTTTTTAAATGAATAGTTCGTTAAACTCATACAGTGAAAGGATGGTGGTTGGAATTCAACAGATGATCAAAATATTGTACCGCCCAGTTTTATTTTTCTTTTTAGTGCCTTTGTTTTGTATTGCCACAGGTTTAATTTTTGCTTTACAATATAACCATTTTGATGCCCTTTCTTTTGGGCTTTTATATTTATTTATCTTATTGAACCAAATGCTGGAGAATGTTTTGTTGCGTATCCCCACGAGTGATTTTGAAGTCTCAAAGCGGTTTATCGTGAGCTTAGAAGTTTTAAATGCAGCCCTCCTCTTGTATTTTGGCTGGCAACATTCTTGGATAGCCGCCTTGGTATTACTTTTGTATTCGGTCATTATCCAAGTTCAATTTATCTTTAGTTATTACCATTTGGATGAACT
>DATGSY010000283.1:0-3518 GCA_035302125.1 Atopostipes sp. | reverse complement strand
CGACAATGACCCCAAAAGACAAGGCGTTTTAGGTGAAGCTTTAGAGATTTTATTAAAAGAAGAAGCGCCTGAGTTAGAGTTCTTCTACACAACCGATCCAAAAGAAGCCTTTACCGATGTTGATTTTGTTTTTGCGCATATCCGCGTTGGTCAATATGCGATGCGGGAAATGGATGAAAAAATTCCATTGAAACACGGTGTCGTTGGTCAAGAAACCTGTGGACCTGGTGGAATAGCTTACGGTATGCGCAGCATTAAAGATATGCTGGAACTCGTCGATTATATGGAAGAATACTCACCCGATGCTTGGATGTTAAACTACTCAAATCCAGCAGCTATTGTTGCGGAAGCCATGCGCGTATTACGACCAGATTCGAAAGTCCTAAATATTTGTGACATGCCAGTCGGTACGCTTCGCAGAATGTCTCAGATTGTGGGAACGACACCAGACAAGCTTGAAGTCAGCTATTTTGGTTTAAACCACTTTGGCTGGTGGACAAGTGTGAAAGACAGAGAAACTGGACATGAATACATTGATGAAATTAAAGAATATGTAGCAGAGAATGGTTATTTGACCAAAGAAGAAGTCGATACGCAGCACACCGATCCGAGTTGGCAAGAAACGCATAAAAAAGCCAAAGACCTTCTAGCGATTGAACCAAGATTTTTACCAAACACTTATCTGAAATACTACTTCTTCCCGCAAGATGAAGTAGAACATGCTGACATTAACTACACTCGAGCGGATGAAGTGATGGATGGTCGAGAAAAAGAAGTCTTTTCAGCTGCACAAGAAATTATTGATAAAGGAACCGGCAAAGACAATAACTTCCATATTGACAGCCATGCTTCTTTCATTGTTGATTTAGCTCGAGCCATTGCTTTTAATACAGGTGAGCGGATGTTATTGATTGTTGAAAACAATGGTGCGATTGCAAACTTTGACGATGACGCGATGGTGGAAGTACCTTGTATTGTCGGAAGTGATGGACCTGAAGCATTAACTCAAGGAAAAATCCCACAATTTGAACGAGCGCTAATGCTCCAACAAGTCACCGTTGAAAAGATGGTGGTTGAAGCATGGATTGAAAAAAGCTACCAAAAAATATGGCAAGCCCTCTCGCTTTCAAAAACCGTACCAAATGCGAGAGTCGCCAAAGAGTTGTTGGATGACTTAATCGAAGCCAATGCAGATTTTTGGCCAGACTTGAAGTAATACAAAACAAAAACACCGGATGTTGAGGGAGAAATATCCCTCAACATTTTTTTGACATTGCATCCTTATATTCCTAAAAGTATAATAAGTAAGTGGCACTCATTTCGTTTGAATATAGAAGGAGCAATAAACATGGCAAAATTCAGTTTTAATAATATTGTGCAGGGCGCTCTAGGAAATATGTCTGAGCAATCCGTAGAAGATTTACATAAGGAATATGAGGATTATTTATTTGAGAATGAAGAAATTCAATCCGGCTATAAACTAATCAGAGATGCGATCGTGTTCACCAATTTGCGTATCATTTTTGTAGACAGACAAGGAGCGACAGGTAAAAAGACTTCCTTCAAATCCATTTATCTTTCTCATATTGTCGATGTTGAGATGGAGACGGCAGGCGCTGGTTTAGATGACAGTGAAATTACGGTTACCTACATGAAAAACACTTTAAGAACGAGTCGAAATGAAATGTTAGATACCATTAAGTTTGAATTTCCTAAACAAGCAGACATTACGCCACTTTATAAAATGTTAGGAAATTTAGTGATTAAAAATCGTTCTGAAATAAACAGCATTGTAGAGAAATAGCCTCTGAAGAATGGTTTAAACTAAAAGAGCTGTCTAACGACTTTTATACTCGTTAGACAGTTCTTTCTTATCTATCCAAATCGTCTATTCTTTTTCAGATGGTTTTCTTATGATTTCGAACTGTTCCGGACTTTTTTGTTCTTTATCACGGCTATCTCCTAGAGGATTTGACTGATTACGGTTAAAGAAATTATAAACGCCTAAAATAAGTGCTGAGATTAATCCGCTGCCACCAAAGCATCCAAGTAAAAATTTGTTTCTATACTCTCTTCTATTTTCTCTTAACCGGTCATTTTGATTCATTCGTTTATCGCCCTTCCGAAGTTTACTTCTTCCTTAATGAACAATCAATACGAATCGGCTTATCTATTTGTTATTCCTGAATTTCTTGTTCCATCATGTTCTGAAATAATTGATAAATTTCTTTATGTTTTCTCTTTAAAGATAATGGGCGGTACGTTTCTTTATCTAACAAAGCATGCTTAGTCTCTCCTACACACCGTATCTCTCCAGAGTCTTGATCCGTAATTTCATAGGATACGACCAACTTTACTCCGGTAAATTCTTTAATTTTAGCTTGTATTTTAACTGTTTCACCAAATCGTGTCATAGATTTGTATTCTGTATAAACGGATAATACCGGGACTACAATCCCCTCTTCTTCCATTTTATCATAGCCAAAATCTATTTCATCCATTAAATATGTACGTGCTTCTTCAAACCATCTGATATAGTTTGAATGATGAACAATTTGCATTTGATCGGTTTCGTAATATTGCACTTTATGTATCCAATCTGCCATGAAGTCTTTCCCCTTTTCACAAAACATTTTGTCATTTCGTATATTAGATTATTAGTTCTCTAGTTCATAGTACCATACTCATCGCTCTTAGGATAAAAGTATGATAATTTCAAAATGTAAATTGACAGTTTGTAAAAAGATTGTTAAAATAACTATTGCAGTAAAAAAAGCGCACATGGCGGAATGGTAGACGCGCCAGCTTGAGGGGCTGGTGGGGAGATTTCCCTGTGGAAGTTCGAGTCTTCTTGTGCGCATCATTAGAACAACGTTTGTAGATTTTACATCTATAAGCGTTATTTTTTTATTTAATTTTTCAATGATAAAAAATGATTAAAGTTATTTATTTTAAAACAATAATCAAAGTCCCAAGCTCAGTTTTAAGCTGAATTCTGGGACTTTTTTAACTTCTATTGACTTAAGTCATTCTCATGATACTTAGCAATCGCAGAAACAAACACTTTGGCTGCTATTAGCATCGCTCTTTCAGCAAAATCAAATTTTGAATGATGATGCGGATAGACTCGATCTTCGTCTTCCAACCTGGCTCCTGTATGGAAGAACGTTCCAGGAACTTTTTGCGTGTAATATCCGAAATCCTCGCCTGGCATGACTGGAAGAGTTTCCTTCACGTTTTCTTCTCCCACCACATCTTCCGCAATAGACCGAATATATTGCGTTTCTTCTGAATGATTCCATACCGGATCGTAACCATATTCATAGTTGAACTCATAATCCGCATCATTGGCTTCACATGTACCTTTTGCGATTTGTTCGATTTTTTCGACAATGAAATGACGAACCTCATTATCAAACGTTCTGACCGTACCTGAAATTTCTACCATATCCGGAATGACATTAAACGTATCTCCAGCGTGAAAAGAGCCGATGGAAAGCACCGCTGGCTCCAAAGGA
>DATGSY010000282.1:0-2006 GCA_035302125.1 Atopostipes sp. | reverse complement strand
TGAGGTCTACTGTAAATTTAGTTAACAAACTGTATTTTCCGGGTTATCTTTATCTACAAGATTTTCCCTCGTGATGATAAATTTCGAGCTATCTAGGGACCTTCTTATCGTCTTAAAATAAGCTATAGCATCCCTTTCCATATTGAAAGTAGCTGTCATAAATCCATTTATATTTCCTCTGACTTGAACCATCCAATTATTATTCATTCACATCAACTTTTCCTTATATTTAGCAAAACGCTGCCATTCGAAGCATTAAGCTTAGTAGCGCAATTTAGTTTATCACTAATAGCGATACTTACTTTAATCGTAGTCATTGTCGTATTTCTGCATAAGAAAAAGTAACCGCCCATAGACCAATGGATTACGGTTACTTCTTAATGACTTACAACATATTGGTCAGCCGCCTTTTATGCGGTCTGTAGTTGCGAGTACTGGGTAGTTGACGCTACTCAGTACTCGCTTCTATTATCAGTATAATTCTGATTTATTATACTGTCAATACTAAAAGTCTAATCCAAACATATTCAAGGCGCCTCTACGGATCATGTCGTTTGAGGAATAGGGTTTATTCTATTATTTCTTTCACCCAATCAATTCCTTCATTTACAAATGTTTCTGTTGGATTTGTATGTGGCGTATGTTCAAAAACGAAAAACACACTTGAACTTTTTAACAACTTATTTATTAAATCTTTTACATTATATATCACTGCTACTTTTCACTGTACTCGGAAAACTTGGAAAATAAAAAAGTTAAGGTTCAATATTAACGATTAATTCATTCATATCAGGGATATCATCTATCAATTCATTTTCCTTCAACCAGTCCGCTGTCTCTTCCCAGGAACTTATATCTTGTGTTCCAAATCCTGATTCACTTTTCATTTTTGGTAATAAAATGTTCATGCTCTCCATCTCTACTTCTTTATCAAGAGAGAAATTAGCTTCGTCTTGATTATCAAGAATAATTTGTAGTGCATCTTCTGGATTTTCAACCATGAAGTCGAAGCCTTTTCGAGCCGCTTTCCAAAAAGCTTCTATATCTGCTTGCTCATTTTTCCATGTATCTTCACTTGTCACTGCAACTATTTCATAATAACTTGGTACTCCGTAATCAACTGGGTTAAAATAATCAATATCGTACCCTTCGCTTCGTAAAACAGGAACTTCGTGATTGACATACATTCCGCTTACCGCATCCACCTGTTCAGAAATCAAGGAAGAGCCTAATTCAAATTCAACGTTGATCATCTCAACCTTATCATAATCTCCACCGTCATGGTTAACAATCGTTTTTACTATCGCTTCGTTTATTGGTATTCCTGGGTAGCCAACCTGTTTACCTTCTAACTCTTTTGGTGACCCTAATGGATCATCAGAACGATAAACGACGTGATTCAATGGTTCTCTTACGACTGCAGCGACAGCTTTGACAGGGATGTCTTCATTTGCTTTTGCCATAATGACATCTGGTTGGTAATACAATCCCATTGTGACATTCCCAGAAGCAGCGAGTGTAAGAGGATCGGTAGGGTTTGCAGGAAATTGAATCTCTACATCCAGTCCTTCTTCAGCAAAATAACCTTTTTCCTCAGCGACATATAAATAACTGTGCACTGCATTTGGATACCAATCGAGCATGATGCTCACCTTTTTCAAATCATCGCTAGCAACAGATCTTTCGTTTTTTGCTTCGCTGTTATCTTCTCCACATGCACTTAATAGTAATAGGACAAAAGAAATAATAAATAAAAGGATGCCGATAAACGAAAGCAGAACGATTGGGGCAAATACTCCCGCACCATCGAATTGCGTCATCATTCGACGGCTGAAATACCCTAGTCCCGCTTGTGCACCAAGCCATTCTCCAATTGCAGCACCAATAACACTCATGGGTACAGCTACTTTTAGTCCTGAGAAGAAGGATGGTAAAGCAGAGGGTACTTCTAATTTGAAAAAAAGTTGCCTTCGGGAAGCACCAATGGATTGAAATAATTCTTTCAA
>DATGSY010000281.1:0-3524 GCA_035302125.1 Atopostipes sp. | reverse complement strand
TAACTAGTATACACGACAACTCACTTACACCGAAGCGATTGGGGAAAATTGACATAAAAAAAGTTGCCCACCGTTGTTGTGAGGAGCAACTTTTTAAGGGTTTTACTTTCGGATGTTAAATACTTCATTTGGAAAAGACTTTTGTTCATTTAAGATGCAGTTAGTAACAAACTTTTTTGTTCATACTGTTAGAATATCATTACTGCTCATTTTCCAAACGTTCCATAAAGTCATCAGCAGCATTATACCCTTGTTGTTTCAAGTACCAGTTATTTACTGCAGCTTCTATTAACCCAACTACATCACGACCAGGCTTGAGCTGGATTTGAATAGAGGGGATCTCCACGTCCATATAAGTCATCGTCTTCGGCTCTACATCAAGTTCATTATAAAGTGAATTTCCTTCCCATTTTGTTAACTCGATATCCAATACAATCCTGGATTCTTCTTGAAAAGCTTGTCGTCCATACATACGTACAACGTTTAATAATCCAACACTTCTCAAGGAAATGAATTCCTTATTTGTTTCATTATGTGTCCCAAGCAATGTATGGGAACTCAATCTTTTTAACACGACCATATCATCTGCTACTAATCGGTGTCCACGTCCAACAAGGGAATGCGCCGTTTCACTTTTTCCAACACCAGAGTCCCCTCTTAAAAGCACACCTAAACCAGACACATTCACACAAACCCCATGAATGGCCGTTTCAGGAGCTAATCGCTTAATAAGGTATGCATCCAATTTTCCGATAAATTCATAATTAGATTCAACCGCCCGAAGCAACGGAATATTTCGTTCCGTACAGTAACGAATCATATTTTCCAATCCTGTTTGATTATCCGTTACAATAAAGCACGGTGGCGTATATCGGACAAGATTCTCAATCCGTTCACGCCGCTCTTCATTTTCAAGTGTGTGCAGAAAGTGAATTTCATTAACTCCTAACACTTGTACATGCCCCATCGGCAAATAATCAAGATAATCAATGAACTCTAATCCCGGCCTTCTGGATGTAGATTTAGACACCAATCTGTCCAACTCATCTTCAGCCGTAAGCACCTCCAGATTGAAGGCCTTTACTATATCATTTACTTCAATTGTTTTTTCCATGACCTCTACCTCTTATGCATCTTTTTGACATACCTTATTATACTACAATCATTACACGAAGGAAGCCTTTTCACTAAATTGTTCTATATTTCAAATTGTGACAAAGTGAATGACAATCAAATATATGATTTGCTGTCGTGATTTCGTTTGGGACCATGTTCTAGAAAACCTTCCCTAATCATTCCCTCCGCGCAAAAAATGCAGTCATGATTCATCAGCTGCTTCTTTAACAATGGTCACCCGATACACATCACGAAAACTCTTCAACTCCCAAGATCCGTCTTACTCTCTATTTGCTGATGGTCTTTCTCTACGATAGAATCAAAGTAATCGGTGAATTCTGAGTCACCAGAATACGTTAAACACAAATAATCCTTCGCACGTGTCATGCCTATGTATAAAAGCGATGCTTCCCTTTCTTTATCCTCTTCTAAGTGGAGTGGCATATTATCAAGATTAACGATAAAGACTGCCTGAAAATCTAACCCCTTACTACTGTCAATCGTGCTAATTTTCACTGTTTCCTCATTCTTGGAAAACTCCCGCTTCGACTCTTTATTTTCTGTCACCCAATCATAAGGAATTTCTTCTTTATTTAAAGCTTTTTTCAAATCCTCGACATATTTCTTGTTTTTAAGACTCCTCACCCGATACAGAATCAAACACTCTGATAATGGAAGTTTGTGTGATGTATGTAATTCTTTTATTTTCTCAGCCACCATTTTAGCTTCGGCTGAAAAACTCTCCACACGATAAACAGTCGGTTTCGGCCCTTTTCTTCTCGTACTTTGTGGTGCAATAATTTCTTCTTCAGTTCCCTTTTTCACTATTTTATTTTTTAGCGAAGATTGATTTTGATAAAAATCCCAAGCAAACTTCACGATTTGTGCGGTATTACGATAATTAATATTTAAAATTTTAGAACGACCTGTAAAATCCAAACCTGTATCCTGCACATAGCTTCTCTTTCTTTTATAAATAGATTGGGCCCTGTCCTCTACAAGCAGTAAAGATTTTGTTTCCGGATTCAGCATTTGGCTGACCAACTTAAACCACTCACCCTTAAAATCCTGTCCCTCATCTATTAAAATAGCATCATACTTGGAATGTGCAGTTTCATCCTTTTCTATACTATCTATTAAATTAGGGATATCATCTTCACTTTTTGTTTTTAATTTCTGACTGAGCCATTGATGGAAGTTAAACACCTCAACTTGGTCATTACCCTTTTTCGTAGAGGACTTCTCATCCGAAAAGTCATAATCAAACAAATCATCTGGCTCCTGCATCATATGATGAATCATTTGCTGAATATAACTGGCCAACGAGATATTATAACAAAGAATTAAAATCTTCCAATCCGGATGTTGTTTTGCTAGAAGCTTCGCCCGACTTGCTAAAATTAACGTCTTCCCACTTCCCGCAACACCACGAATCAATCTATTTTTGTCCCCTATCTGTTTAGCTAGATTTTCTTGATGCAAATCCATTGTTTTCATATCATGTAAAGATAATAATAAATCATCTTGATAAGGAGCTGGCTTAGTATACTCCGCACTAATCCGTACTTCTGGAAACAAAATAAAACGTATGTGATCTATTTCATCTTTTGAAAGTGGTTCTTTTAAACGAAATGGAACAATAAACATATTCGTTAACTTTTCCATTAAATTCTCTTCAGAAAACCCTTCCCGATCTGGATCAATCTCATCCCGTGCAAAAGAAAGCGATGGCTCTATAATCGAATATAACCCATGCTCAATAAAGTCCTTTTGATGCAACCTTGTAAACACAGTTCCATAACCACAAGGAAATTTCAATCGATGTTTGTATTTCCCTTCCGCCTGAGTTAACTCCTTATCTCTTTGTAGCGCATTCATAATATTAAAAGTATAATCCCGTGCTTGTTTTACCGGACTCTGCACTGTTGAATGCTCTCCATTTGCATTTAGTAATGTCCATTCATCCTGGTTGAGTTGAAATAACGTATTCTTTGTATAATCTTTCACCTCAAGCACAATCAAACCGACATCTGGACCGACAACGACAATATCCGGACACTTGCCGTGAATTTCAGGCTCATAATAAACAATATAATCCTCTGGCAAATAATTTTTCAGCGTTCGAAATAAAAGTCTTTCCCCAGCAGTTGCACTTCTCCCAATCGTCTCCGGTACCGTAGTAGCCATATGTAACACTCCTAACAGTCTGTCTTACGAATTCAACCTTATTCTACTGTACCAGAAGATGAAAGAAGGACTCAATCACGACCATATGCACCAGCTAAAAACAGTTCCTATTCCTCAAAAACATCCATTTTTGATATAATCAAACCAAAGAAGTAAGGAAAGCTCCTTCAACGTGGCAAAGTGTCGCTCTTAACAAGGAATCCTTACTAAAATAATATACA
>DATGSY010000280.1:0-2509 GCA_035302125.1 Atopostipes sp. | reverse complement strand
TATGGCCATATTCGCAAAAAAGTAGCCGATACCGAAATAATTGACTTTATAACATTCCAACAAGAAAATCACTCTATCCAATCCATGTGTGAAGTACTTGAGGTACCACGCAGTAGTTATTATGCTGCACAAAACAGAACGATTTCCAATCGTGTGATCGAAAACAATGAACTAACTGAAAGAATTATTGCCATCCATACAAAAAGTAAGCAACGTTATGGCGCAATTAAAATTCACAGACTTCTTATAGAAGAAGGGTTTCAAGTAAGTATCAAACGGGTTCAACGCCTAATGAAACGGGCGGGCATCCAGTCGATCACGGTCAAGAAGTTTAGACCAACACCTAGTAAAAAAGTAGTGTACCTGTCACTTCCCGAAATTTGCCGAATTTTGTTGGTGATTATGATGGTTAAGGATTTGTGAATTTGAAAGAGAATATGAGTATTGCGGACGGTTTGAGCCAACAGTGCGAAGTTTTAAGCTAGCGTTTGCGGAGGATAGAGCCAGTAAGTGCGTGGGGGAGAGCCATTAGAACTGTGATTGCTCTAATGGCTCTTTGCTTTAACCGAATCTTTTATTTTCTAATTAACTATCAATTATCCCTATTGGTACCAGTTTATTTTGATTTAAATCTTGTTCCTCGGTCCATATACATTCAGATAATAATTTAGCTTCGACCTTAATCCTTATTTCATCCGATAAATATCTATGATAGAAATATTTAGCTATGCGGTTCTCAACATCTATCGGTATCATTGGAATTGCCCCAATCTATGTCGTTCTCTCATAGAGACTTTTCCATTAAGCCACTTATCCAAGCGTGCCAGTCAGTGAAGAATCATTTGCTGACTCACTACAACTCAACCCGCCCACTTTTATACATCAACTCAAATGTCCGTTGCCATTGTGTTTCAAATGTGTGAACGGATACGTCAAGTGTTCTTTTATAGTCATTTTTAAAGGTGACGAGAGTTTGTTCAGGTTGGCCAGGACTCTGTTTTTTATCAAAACGAGCGACGTGTTCAAAGGCAATCCAACTGTTGTCTAGATGGTTTGGGGAGTGTGTTGGAAATAAATATATCGTTTTATCAATGCTTACTGGAATCGGCACTTTTTGTTTGAAATTCATTTGGTTCACAACGGCATCTCGTCGCCCTTCATAGGTTGCCCAATAATTTTCGCATGATGCTTTAATGATTTGCAAGGGCGTTTGTCGTATGTAAAGTATTCTTTCTTGTTCGATGACGATTGTGTCATATTCAAAGTGCTTAGCTGGGAAAAGTGCGTGCGTTTTTCGAATGATTGTGTATTCCGATTGTATGATAGACATACATTCCATCCTTTAAATCGTTAAATTTATGCTGCAAGACAAATGGGCTTATTTGATTTCTGTACAAACTTTTTGATGTGTCCCTATTATCGCATTTTATAATCATAAGCATATATAAAATGCACTTTTTCTGAGCTGGAAAGCAATAAAATTATTTTTTGAATGGATTGTGTGAAATACGGTGATGTGCAGGTAAGCACAAATCCTCCTAAGATGACATTACGGCTGCAGCGGTAATTTGATCTAGGAGGATTTTGTTATGGAACGAAGTTTTGAGATGTTTTTTAAAGTGCATGAACGGCGAATTCATTATCAAATCCAACGTTTAAATATTAACCATTTATTGTATGACGACTTTTACTCCCGAGGGGATTGTTACCCTGTGGCAAGCGTATCAAGGTTATGAAACACGTAAAGGGAATCTAGGTACATTTTTAAACTATCAAATTCGCTTTCGACTCATTGACTTACAACGTAAAAAGATCCGTGAACAGGAAGCGGACCGGGCGGAACAGGAAGAAAAGCTAAACATGGATACGGGCAATAGATGTCGCATCACAAACAATATCTTACTTGATACCGCCGGCATCGAATTTAAAGACGATGCCTTTTGGAACGAAGTTCGTAAACCTCTAACTGAAAAACAGTGGAAATGGGTGCAATATTTTATCATTGCTGATTTAATGGTCCAAGAAATGATGGAGGTTGAAGATGTCTCTAAAACAGCAGTGAAAAGCTGGGGCAGGGAGGTACGAAGGAAATTACGGAAAGAATGGATATTCAAGCGCTTGCTGGCACTGAAATAGGTATGTTTTTTTAAACAGAAGGGTTTTGGGTTTGATGTTATTTGATTGAAAGCAGATTGTGCTTATGTAGTCATGCTTTCGCTTTTCTTGGGGAAGTTATTTTTTATGAGGGGGATGAGCCCGAAGATGTTGTGACAGGTGGAACGGTCAGTCCGTATATTGAGCAGGGCATTATGGATTGGGTGTGTAAGCTTGGTGAACCGTTTGCGTTGGCCGCAATGAAGCGCATGGCTGAACGTGGAAAAACAAGTTGGGATTAAACGGAGGCCATTTTAAAGTCGTGGCTTGAGAAAGGTTTCCGTACAGTTGCGGATATTCAGGCAGAGGCGATTACATACGGTCAAGGACGGCAGAAAAAGCGGGCTCGTTCTTA
>DATGSY010000279.1:0-2493 GCA_035302125.1 Atopostipes sp. | reverse complement strand
TTTATATGACGGCTTCAGAATTGGGAAAAGCTGCGGATTCGAGTGCTGCAACTGTCATTCGTCTATCAAAAAGATTGAAAGTTGCTAGTTTCACTGAATTAAAGATTTTTATTTCAAGAGAAATTAAAGCAGAGAACCGTGAAGTGTATTCAGATATTGATGCAGATGAATCGGTCGAAGCCATTATGAATAAATTGCATTGGAATTCGAGTTTAGCAATGAAAGATACGATATCCATGTTGGACGAAGAGGCGATTGTTGAAGCGTCCGATCTTATACGAGATGCTTCCGTTGTTTATACGTTTGGGATAGGGGCCTCTTGGTTGGTCGCTGAGAATATTGCGCAAAAATGGAGCCGTATTGGAAAAACTTGCATTCCTATCAATGATGCGCATGTTTTACTTGCTGCTTTAGTCAGTAGCCAAGAAAATACAGTGTTTATAGGGATATCCAATTCGGGTGAAACGCATGAAGTTATCCGGTTGGAAGAGATGGCTCGCAGTTTAGGCCATAAAACCATTTCAATTACACGTTTTGGCGGCAATCCATTGTCAAAAAATGCGGATGTTTCATTACAGCATGTCCGTTCGAATGAGCTAGAAGTACGAAGTGCAGCAACCAGTTCACTGCATGCACAATTTTTAGTGGTGGATGTCTTATTTTATGTTTATGCTTCAAGAAACTATGACCAAGCGTTGGATAAGATTTATGACTCACGAAGTATCGTCAGGCAGTATAATGAAGATATTAAAGATCAATTATAGAAGAAACCGATTCTTAGATAAGAACGAACTTATCTTAAGAATCGGTTTTTTTGTGCTTACATAGTGATTATTCAAAAGCCTTCCGAATATTTTGAATCGATTCGGTACTTTTCTCTTTATTTTTCATGAGAAATGAAACGTACAAAATATCCACAACAGTGATGTAGACAATTTGTGAGTTCAGAGATTCTGACTTAAAGAGTGCTTCTTTTGATGAAATAATAAAGTAAGCATCCGCATGATTCAATAGCTCGCAAAAAGGATTACCGGTAAACACAATAACTTTTGCACCATATTGGCGAGCAGTTTTTGCTAACTTTCTCGTTTCTCTCGTTTCTCCTGAATGAGAAAATAGAATGATGGTATCTTCTTCCGTAAATTTCGTCGCATTGCTTAACTGCATATGGTAATCGGAATTATAATTGCAGCGGATAGGTGCTCGAATAAATTTATGATAGGAGTTAAGGGCCAATGTAGAAGACCCGCCTTGCCCAGCAAAATGCAGCAGTTGAGTGTTGCTTAAAATATCTAAGGCTTTATCCAGCTGCTCCTCATCGATATCATTTACTAACTTTTCTAAGAGCAATATATTGGACTGAACAATTTTTTCGGTGACTACCATCGGTGGATCGGAAGGATCAATATCAGAAAAAACGGTGATTTTTCTCCCCTTCTCTTCTTCAGCTTCTGTATCGCTTGAGTGACTGGCTATCGCAATTTTAAAATCTTGAACACCATCAAACCCTAGCTTCACAATTAAATTATAGATAGAAGATTTGGAAGTATTCATTTTATAAGATAAAAAGAAAGGCCTCTTCCATTAGAAAGTTTTCTAATGGAAGGGACCTTTTTATGTCCAAATTGAAGGCGCAGACCCAAAAGAGTCCGCACCTTGAGGATGAAATGATTATTTTTTAATTTCTGGTTCAGTACCGTCTGTTGTTTCTTCTCGGACATCTTTCATCGCTTCATTTGTTGTTGACTTCACATCGGTAGCTGTATCTGAGACAACATCCGCTGTTTCATAACCAGCAATTTTCGCTGTTTCAGTGATATCATCCTTGGCTACTTTTGTTTGCTTGCCGACTTCTGATACAAATTCTTCTGTCGTGTGTTGCACTTCTTGAGCAGCATCAGAAAGTGTTGAACGTAATTTTTTAGAAGAATCAACGAGAGATTTTCGAACATTGGTTGCTGCATCTTTAGACGTATGGGTAACTTCTGTTCCTTTTTCCATCGCCAAATCTGCATAATCTCTCCCTTGATCTTTTAATTCGTCAACTTTTACAGCAAGATCTTTTCTTGTATCTTTTCCGCTTTTAGGAGCTACTAAGAGACCTACCCCTAAACCTACTAATACACCTTTTACAAAAGATGAAAATGATGAACTCATGACAATCACTCCTGTTATTGAATTATTGTTAAACGTATTATAAATCAAAGCGCTTTATTGTACAAAAAATACGCTGTTCTTCTTTTCCTAGCAGAATGTTTAAACTTTTTTTATTCATAAAAAAGTTTAAAGATTTAAAAGAATTAAGAAATTCTTAATTTGTTTTGGTTAAAATAAGACTTACGCAACCAAGGATTTTTAAACGAATAAATTAGAATAAAATATAAGGAGAATTTGAATGAAAATAGGTATCGACAAAATCGGATTTTTTACACCTCCTACCTATGTAGATATGGTGGAATTAGCTGAAGTAAGAGACGTAGATCCAAATAAATA
>DATGSY010000278.1:0-6202 GCA_035302125.1 Atopostipes sp. | reverse complement strand
AACATTGCAGAGAATACACCTGCTGCAGAATCTCATTTAGAAGAAGGGGATCGGATTCTCTCGATTGAAGGAGAAGACGTTTCTACTTTTATTGATATGATTGCTATCGTTCAACAATATCCAAATGAGTCTATTTCATTTGAAGTACAGACTCCTGATGGTGAGACTTATAATGAAAACATTACGCCAGAGTCTGCTACTGTTAATGATACGGAAGTCGGACAAATTGGCGTTCAAGTCTTTATGGAAGACTCTTTCATTGATAAAATCACTTATGGATTCACAGAAACTTGGACGAATATTCGACTGGTTTTTCAAAGTATAGTGATGTTATTTACAGGGCAGTTTACTGTAGATGATCTAGGCGGCCCAGTGGCTATTTTTGAAATCACGGGACAAGTTACACAGACTTCAGGTTTATTAGGTATTGTTAGTTTCATTGGTTTTTTAAGTGTAAACTTAGGCTTGATGAATTTACTGCCAATACCCGCTTTAGATGGTGGTAAACTGCTCTTGAACTTTATTGAAGCTATCCGTGGCAAACCAATCAGTCAAGAAAAAGAAGCCGTAATAAATCTTATAGGTGTGTTATTATTATTAGTACTCATGCTTGTAGTGACGTGGAATGATATTCAACGATTCTTTTTAAATTAACGAAAAATGATTATGAAGGAGTTTGATACTTAATGAAACAATCTCAAATTTTTATCCCAACCTTACGAGAAACGCCAAGTGATGCGGATGTACCAAGTCACCAGCTTATGCTTCGTGCAGGGTATATACGACAAATATCTGCAGGTGTCTACACGTACATGCCACTAGCTTGGCGAGTGATTAAAAAAATTGAAAATATTATCCGTGAAGAATTAGATGCCGTTGGTGGAACAGAAATGATGCTGCCTACTTTGATTCCGGCTGATTTATGGCGAGAGTCTGGTCGATACGATACTTATGGTCCAGAAATGATGAAGTTAAAAGATCGTCATGACCGTGATTTTCTTTTAGGGCCAACGCACGAAGAGACTTTTACGAAACTTATTCGCGATGATATAAAATCCTATAAAAAATTACCACTTCATTTGTATCAAATTCAAACAAAGTATCGTGATGAAAAAAGACCCCGTTTTGGCTTATTAAGAAGCCGCGAGTTTTTGATGAAAGACTCTTATACCTTCCATGAGTCTTATGAGAGTTTAGATGATATGTATGGTGAAATTTGGAAAGCTTATGACAATATCTTTACTCGAATTGGTTTAGACTACCGCTCGATTATTGCAGATGCTGGGGCAATGGGTGGTCAAGAATCGATTGAATTTATTGCCATCTCAGATGTCGGTGAAGATACCATTGCTTATTCTACAGATAGCGATTATGCCGCAAATATTGAAATGGCAAGTAGCAAATTTAAAGAAAGAACCAATACGGAAGTACAGCTTCAAAAAGAGTTGGTGGATACACCAAACACTACGACAATTGAAGATTTATCAAAATTATTATCTGTTGAAAAATCTAAAATCCTAAAAAGTGTATTACTTGTTGGAGACGGAGAAAAGCCGATTGTGGCCATTGTTCGAGGTGACCATGATGTGAACGAAGTCAAAGTTCGTATGGCTGTTGGTGCCGAAACAATTGAACATGCTTCGGATGAACAAATTAACGAATTATTTGGTGGCATTCCAGCAGGTTATGTTGGTCCAGTTAATCTACCAGAAGAAGTAACGATTATCGCAGATTTATATGTAAAAAATATGGTGAATGGAGTCTCAGGTGCGAATCAAGCAGATAAACACTATATCAACGTGAATCCAAATCGTGATTTTGAGCCAGAAGAGTATACAGACATCCGTATGGTACAAGAAGGTGACCCTTCACCGGATGGAAACGGGACGCTCCAATTTACAACAGGAATTGAAATCGGTCATATTTTTAAATTGGGCACGCGCTTTAGTGAAACGATGGATGCAACTGTTCTTGATGAAAATGGTCGTCCAGTACCGGTTATTATGGGAAGCTACGGTATAGGAATTAGTCGTTTGCTATCAGCGATTGCTGAGCAGAATTTGGACGACAAAGGATTAGTATGGCCGGCTTCTGTCACTCCTTTCAATGTACACATTGTTCCGATAAATTATAACGATGAACATCAAAAATCCTTAACGGATGAATTAAATGAATTATTTACCAAAGAAGGTTTTGAAGTATTAATTGATGACCGAAAAGAACGAGCAGGAGTTAAGTTTACGGATGCTGAACTTATAGGAATTCCTATTCGTATAACAGTCGGTAAAAAAGCAGAACACGGTGTTGTTGAAGTTTCCATTCGTAAAACAGGTGAAATGGTAGAAACACGTAAAGAAGAAATTATTGACACCATTTCTATTTTAACTTCAACACAAGAAAATTAGTAATCATTGTATGGATATAAATAAAGTAAAAGGAGACAGCGTATATACTACTGGCTCCTTTTCTTTCATGCAATATCTTTTTAAGAAGGAAGGGTAATGATGGATAAAGATTCACGAGGCATGTTCCAAACATTGTTACAACAAATTGACCTCTCTCCGAGTGATGAAGAAGCAAAATATTTAAATAGCGGAGAAGTTCAAAAAGTAAAAGTGCACAAAAACGAAAGAAAATGGGAATTTCATTTAGAATTTAATCAGATATTGCCTTTTGATTTATTTTATAAATTCGAGAGATCTTTGAAGATAGCATTTTCGAAAATTGCTAGCATCGATGTGTTTATTCAAGTAGCTAATCCAAAAATCACTCAAGATTTAATCAGTGATTACTGGTTATATGCTTGTCAAAACAGCGGGGTTGACTCGCCAATTTGTAATCAATTATTCAAAACAAGTAAACCCGTATACAGTGATCATAAAATTATATTTTATATTGAACATGAAGTCACTTTATCGAAATTTAAAGAAGAATTTTTCCCACCTATCGTCGATCAATATAAGAAATTAGGGTTTCCAAGTGACTTGCGTATTATTCCAGAAGTCGATGAACGTGCAGCGGAAGAAGTCGTACGTGCAGTAAAAGAAAAAAACGAAACGGAAAATGCCAAACTCACAAAAGAACTGACGGAAAAGCACCAACAAAATGAACGAAATGGAAATAATGGGAAAAATGGAAATGTAAATGGTCCTATCAAAATTGGGCGCGCTATTGCTCAAAATGCGCCTATTATGCGGATGGAAGATATTCTGGATGAAGAGCGCAGTGTGGTTGTTGAAGGTTACGTTTTTGATGTAGAAGTCAGAAAGTTGAGATCCGAAAGAGAACTCATGATTGTTAAAATGACGGACTATTCTTCTTCATTAACCGTAAAAAAATTCTCGAATAATGAGCAGGACGAAGCTATTTTTGCAAACATTAAACCTGGCATGTGGTTGAAAGCCCAAGGGTCGATTCAAGAAGATACATACACAAATGAATTAGGGATGATGGCACAGAGTTTACAAGAAACTTTCCATGAACCAAGAAAAGACGAAGCACCTGAGGGAGAAAAAAGAGTGGAGCTCCATGCGCACACCAATATGAGTATGATGGATTCTGTAGTGGATGTGACGGACTTAGTGGAAACAGCGGCTAAATTCGGCCACGAAGCTATTGCCATAACAGATCATGCAGGTGTTTACTCTTTTCCGGATGCGCATCAAGCGAGCCAAGATAATGATATTCAAGTCATTTATGGTTTAGAAGCGGATTTAGTCAATGATGGTGTACCTATCGCCTCTAATTTGATGGATATCGAATTAACAGATGCTACTTATGTAGTGTTTGACGTGGAAACTACAGGTTTATCCGCAATTTATGACTCAATTATTGAACTTGCTGCAGTGAAAATGTACAAAGGGAATGTCATTGACGAATTTCAAGAATTTATAGACCCTGGTGAAGAATTATCAAGCTTTACGACCCAATTAACAGGTATCACCACTGAAATGGTTAAAGGATCTAAACCAGAAAAGCAAGTATTAAGTGAATTCCAAGAATTTACAAAAGATACGATTTTAGTCGCACATAATGCTCAATTCGATATGGGTTTTATAAATAAAGGGTATGAAAAAAATGATTTACCAATAACTAAACTGCCTGTAATTGACACTTTAGAACTTTCGCGCTTTTTATATCCACAATTTAAAAGTTTTGGGCTTAGCGCTTTAGCCAAACGTTTTGATGTTCTCTTGGAGCAACATCATAGAGCGATTTATGACGCTGAAACAACAGGGCGTCTCTTAGATATTTTCTTAAAAGATTTGAAAGAAGATCACCAAATTACAAACTTGCTTCATATTAACGATAATATTGGAGAAGGGGACAGCTACAAGCGGTCTCGCCCGACACATGCAACTTTGTTAGTTTCATCCACCACAGGGCTCAAAAACTTATATCGGTTGATTTCAACGAGCCTAACAGAATATTTCTATCGGACTCCTCGTATTCCTCAACGAGTATTAAAAGAATACCGAGAAGGCATTTTAATTGGTAGTGGCTGTTCGGATGGTGAAGTCTTTACGGCTATGATGCAAACTGGCTATGATGAAGCGAAGAAGCTTGCTAAAAATTATGACTTTTTGGAAATCATGCCAAAAGATGCTTACCTCCATTTAAAAGAACGTGAACTCGTTAAAAGCGAAGAAGACTTGGAAGAAATTATTACGAATATTGTGAAGCTGGGAGAAGAATTAAATATACCTGTTGTAGCTACAGGAAATGTCCATTATTTAAATCCTGAAGACTCCATTTACCGTGAGATCATTTTACAATCGATTAATCAAAACAATACGCAAGATACGTTGTATCCAAAAGTGCATTTTAGAACAACGGATGAAATGCTCGATGCCTTTTCATTCTTAGGTGAAGAAAAAGCGAAAGAAGTTGTGGTTACCAATACCCAATTCATTAAAAATAAGATTGACCCAGAAATTGCTCCTGTAAAATCAAAGTTATATACACCTAAATTAGAAGGAGCAGAAGATGAAATCCGTGAAATGACATACAGCCAGGCTAGAGAATGGTATGGTGATGATTTACCGGAAATTGTAGAAGCACGGATTGAAAAAGAACTGGACAGTATTATTGGAAATGGATTTGCGGTTATTTATTTAATCTCACATAAACTAGTAGAAAAAAGTAATCAAGATGGTTATTTAGTCGGTTCGCGTGGATCTGTTGGTTCCAGTTTAGTTGCAACTTTGACAGGAATTACCGAAGTGAATCCACTCCCACCTCATTACCGCTGTAAGTCTTGTCAACATACTGAATTCTTTACAGATGGTTCAGTAGGCTCTGGCTTTGACTTGCCCGTAAAAGCATGTCCGAATTGTGATGAAAACTTGGTTGCCGATGGACATGATATTCCATTCGAAACATTTTTAGGTTTCAAAGGAGATAAGGTTCCGGATATTGATTTAAACTTCTCTGGTGAATACCAATCTAAAGCGCATGATTATACCAAAGTGTTATTTGGAGAAGATTATGTGTATCGTGCGGGAACGATTGGTACAATTGCTGAGCGTACTGCTTTTGGATATGTCAAAGGGTATGAAACAGATATGCAATTAAATTACCGTGGCGCTGAAATTGATCGTCTAGTTAAAGGAATTACCGGTGTTCGACGAACGACCGGCCAACACCCGGGTGGGATTATTGTTATACCGGATGATATGGATGTTTTTGATTTCACGCCCATTCAATATCCTGCGAATGATCAAGAATCCGAGTGGTACACCACTCACTTTGATTTCCACTCGATTGAAGATAATGTATTGAAGTTGGATATTCTAGGGCATGATGATCCTACAATGATTCGCATGCTTCAAGATTTATCAGGAATCAACCCAGAAGATATTCCGTTGAACGATCCAGACGTTATGGCATTATTTAAAGGAACAGAAGTGTTAGGAGTATCTGAAGAAGATGTTTACTCTAAAACAGGAACCTTGGGTGTTCCAGAGTTTGGTACGCCTTTTGTCCGGGAAATGTTAGAACAAACGAAGCCGGAAACTTTTTCTGAATTATTGCAGATTTCTGGTTTGTCTCACGGGACGGATGTTTGGTTGGGTAACGCACAAGAGTTAATCAATAAGCACGATATTCCATTGTCCGATGTTATCGGGACTCGTGACGATATTATGGTTTATTTACAATATAAAGGGGTTGAAGATAGTTTAGCGTTTAATATCATGGAGTA
>DATGSY010000277.1:0-4136 GCA_035302125.1 Atopostipes sp. | reverse complement strand
TTAGGTACGCCATTCATCATCAATCAACCAAGATACAGTATGTATGACCGGTGGATAGAAGATGATCTAAAAGATGTTCTGACAGAAAATAAATTAGGAGCAATTGCTTATAGTCCATTGGCACAAGGATTGTTAACGGATCGATATTTAGATGGTATCCCAGAGGACTCGCGTGCCGCTAGAGAAGAAATTGTCTTCTTGCGAGAAGATCGAGTGGAAGACACTTTAGATAAAACACGGAAGTTAAATGAGGTGGCTAAGAAAAGAGGGCAAACATTAGCCCAAATGGCGATTGCATGGATTCTTCGTGATGGTGTAGTAACGAGTGTTCTCATCGGCGCCAGTCGAGTGAGTCAATTAGAAAACAACGTTGAAGCCTTAGACAACATCGAATTTTCTGAAGATGAACTAAATGAAATTGATCGTATTTTAAACAGCTAAAATATAATAAAGAGTATACATAGAGAGTTTACTAGATTAGCTAGTAGGCTCTCTATATATTTATTTACGAATAAACAACTAGTACAAAAAAATCTGTTATCTTGAGCACATTTTTCACAACTTGGAACTGTTATATAGTCCGACGAATTTACTTTATAGAGATTACTTGTATTTACAGGATAATACATATGATACAAAATGCACAATTAATTGTTCATTTCATCAAAAACTATTTACATTAGATACATATTCTTATATTCTAGATAAGAGAAATAAATGGCCATTAAAATCTCAAATAATATTATAGAAAGAGGTCATTAATTGGAGCACATAAATTATGATTTATTAATTAAACGTTTTAGAGAGAGTGGTTTAAAATCTTGTGAATTAGCAGATCTTACAGGAATATCAAGAAATACCATCAGTAATGTCTTATATGGAAAAAATACTCCAAGCTATTATGTGATTTTCCACCTGGCAAGAGCCTTACAACTTTCTCCATTTGACATCATCAACATCTTTTTTTCGTACTTTAACCTTTCAACGCCGGATGATTTTGAAGAACTTACTTTATAATGACAACAACTTTGTAAGCGGTAACGAATGAATACATATAGAAAGTGGTGAGTGATTGGATCTAGAGTCCATTAATATAAGTCGGCTGCTTATCGAATTTAAGCCATTAATACATAAAACGATTCATCGATTAAATATACACCCACGTCATATAAATTACGATGACTACTTCCAAGAACTACAAATGAAGTTGATTCAAATTTATCAGTCATTTGATGGGGACCCCCTGTACAACAAAGAGGACCGTTATAAATTTACAGCTTATGCGGGCAATGGTCTGTATTGGCGTGGGATTGATTTGTTTAAGGATAAGCAGTTTACCTCCTTGCCGACGATGGAGGACATGCAATTGGAGCAGCTTATTGAAGACAGCGGGTCCATTTCTGAAGGGAGTGTATATATAGAAGATTTTTTAACGAAGGCGCAAGTACGACTTACGGAATCGGAATACTTGCTCTTCCTTTATCTGGCGGAGGGGAAATATACGATCACAGAAATTGCTGAGCTGATGAATGTGAGTCGAGGAACGGTCTATAAAAGAAGAGCGAAGATTCAAAAAAAGCTGGAAGACATTAAAGAATGTTTAAAACCATGACACCAAGTAGGTTTTTGTCGTTATTAGTAATGTAATCGCGATTAAAAATTTAGTAAGAAATGGAGGCGACTTTTATCGCTGAAACGGTAATGGATATCGCAAAAACCTACTTAGGAACTACGGAGGGCGATTGGCGGCATAAAGACATCGTTGATCAATACAATGGAGTGAAACCCTATCCAGTAGGCTACAAGTTGAAACGGACAGATGATTGGTGTGATGCGTTTGTGACAGTGGTTGGGGATTTAGCAGGTGCTTCTTCCTTGATTGGAAGAGAGTGCAGTGTACAACGACATATTCATATTTTTAAAAAGAAAGGCATCTGGCTGGGTGTGGTCAAACCGAAGCCCGGAGATATTGTGACATTTGACTGGATGAAGGATGGTTGGAGTGATCATATTGGATTCGTCGAGAAAGTGAATGGAAACAAGATTACGACCATTGAAGGGAATACGTCTAAGCAAGTGGCCAGAAGGAGTTATACCTATAACGACTGGCGGATATCGGGGTATGCCAGACCTAAGTATCTATCTAACAGTGATGTTGCAACCCCTACCCGAGATTTGAATGCTGTCGCGAGAGAAGTGATTCAAGGAAAATGGGGAAATGGCGAAGTTCGAACAAAGCGACTGACGGAAGCTGGTTATAACGCGAGTGACGTACAGAAGCTAGTCAATCAAAAAATACAACCGATGAAAACAAATCGAACAATTGCCGAAGAAGTAATAGCGGGTAAGTGGGGGAATGGTGATCAACGAAAACAGTTATTAAATGAAGCAGGGTACGATTATGACGAAATACAAAAATTAGTGAATCAGTTAATGAAATAAAATCTTCCCACCTCTGTCTGGAACGAGAGTTTTAGACAAGGTGGGAATTTTTGTGTAAAGTCGAATCTGCTTGGTGAAAAATCGTTTCAATTCTTTCATTATTATATGTATACATATGTTACAATATGGATAATTCTTGACGCAAGAAGTCATGTAATCAACACATCATTTATTTTTTTATCCCTCTTTATTAAAAATGAAGGGGCTTCTTTTTAAAACGAACATAGGAGGAAGAAAATGGAAGAAGATTTATTGAGACATTTTATAGATGAACGGAAATCTAGAGAATTTATTGACCGCAAAGAGCCAAAAGATTTGATTACTTCTGAAATTGAATTATATGAAACTGATAAAAAAGGAAAGACGGATTATTCTCTCTTGTATTTTCACGGAGTAGGTGGAAAAGGGAAATCAGAACTTCTTCGAATCGCTAAAGAAAATATACAAAACGATCGTCCGGATGTCCATAATATCCTTTGGGATGCGAACCGACGAGAAGATTCTTCTTATGCCATTCCTTCTATTTTACTTAATTTACGAAATTCCCTAGTTGAGAATTACAATTACAACTTTGAGAGCTTTGATCTACATATTAGCTACTACTATAAAGTTAAAAATCAGACCGTCTTCCTTACCACTTTTAATCATGAATACACCAGCAAAGACTATGTCAAAAGCTTGCCTAAGCGATTAATAAATTTTAGTGCAGAATTAGTTTCCCCTATCGATACAGTAAGAAACTTTTTTACGGAATTTATTGTGGAACCATTAAACGAACGGCAAAGCAATCAAACAAAGCAAGAAGAGTTAAGGAGATTCCAAGAATTTGAAACCCTCGGTGAAGAGCAGCATATCGCCATTTTATTGAATGCTTTTATTTTATCGTTAAAGGCAAATACAGTGAACCTAGACAAGCCGTTAGTTATCTTTATAGATACTTTTGAGGATGTCTATACAGAAGATAAGTCTTGGTTGTTTTCTCATTTAGAAAATCCGGATACGCATGCGAAAGGCTTATTACATAGTATTGAAAATGTCATTTGGATTATTTTTGGAAGAAATAAACTTACTTTAGATGACCGACAAGGTTGGGATGAACAGAACTATAAGAATTATGAACTCGAAAAATTTACTCGGGGATACAGCGATGAATATGTTGAGAAAAATATCGCGTCCTTTCCAGCTGAAGATTTAGATGTCATATGGAATTTTACAGAAGGAAATCCTTTGTTGTTGAACTTTTTGGAACGGGAGTATCAAACGCATCAAGATCAAGCAGAACTATTAAGTGAATTAAGTCAAGGTTACTCAGAAGCGAGAGCGGAAGAGCTATTGCTTGCGCGTTATAAGCGTTTCATTATTGCGGATGAAAATCAACAACAGAACGATATCCCAGGACAGCTCTTTAAGATTTTTCTTTGTTTAGGCACATGGCGACCGGAACTTTTGAGGGACGAGTCGTTTCATCAATTTCTCCAAGGCTTATTTCACCATCATGAATATGAACGGTATTTATCGAATCTTCAAAACAAGTCCTATGTGATTCAGGATACTGATCAGCAAGGGAATGTAGTTTACCGAATTGATGAAAAGGTACAAGCCGCTTTCTTGAACGATCATTCCAATCAAAGTTATTCGATTCCAGACCATTTGAAAATAGCGGTTTATCGTTATTTAATTGCTGAATTTGTATC
>DATGSY010000276.1:0-2179 GCA_035302125.1 Atopostipes sp. | reverse complement strand
AGAACTAACAGCACAATACACAAGAAAAGGTAGCAAGATTGGATTGACTGGAAGAATTCAAACTCGCAGCTATGAAAACAACGAAGGGAAACGTGTTTACGTAACAGAGGTAATAGCAGATCAAGTCGCTTTCCTAGATTCAAAGAGTAAGTCGGTTGAAACAGAAGGTGAACCAGTAGACGACAATTTACCGTTTTAATTGAGGTGAAGTAATGTGGACATCTACGCAGTATACAAAGGTGATGAATTTCTAGTGGTTGGAACAGTTGAAGAATGTGCAAGGTATATGAATTGTTCTACAAAAACAATAAAATGGTTAGCTTCGCCTTCAAATATTAAAAAGGATAAAGGCAATAGATTAATAGCGATAAAGGTTGATGATGAATGGGACTAAAATTTCTTGATTTATTCGCAGGAATAGGCGGTTTTCGGTTGGGGATGGAGAAGGCAGGTCATAAATGTATAGGTTATGTAGAATTTGATAAATTCGCACGAAAAAGTTATGAAGCAATGTATGACACGAAAGGAGAGTGGACAACACATGACATTACAACAGTCACAAATGACGATATTCGAGAGCTTAGAAATCGAGGACGAGTGGATGTTATTACCGGAGGATTTCCATGCCAAACTTTTTCAATTGCTGGAAAACGAAAAGGATTTGAAGACACTCGAGGGACTTTATTCTTTGAAATCGCTCGTTTCGCCAATATCCTCCAACCACGCTATTTATTCCTTGAGAACGTCAAAGGACTACTCAACCATGACAACGGAAATACCTTCGAGACCATCCTCCGAACCTTGGATGAACTCGGGTATGATGCGGAATGGGATTTGCTTAACTCTAAAGACTTTGGAGTTCCACAAAACCGAGAGCGAGTGTTCATTATCGGACATCTTAGAGGAGAACGTACCAGAAAAGTATTTCCTGTCGAAAGAAGCTACTCAAAAATTATTGAAACCAGTTCAATAAAATTCGCTGATTATCGTTACGATGAAGGGTTGCGTATAAGGAAAAATGGTACTGTTCCTTGCTTAAAAGCTAATAATCACAAAATGGGTACAGATGGAATGGACTTAAGCAATGGAGTATATGCAGTATTAACACCAGATAGAATTGAAAAACGTCAAAATGGGAGAAGGTTAAAAGATGATGGAGAACCTTCATTTACACTAACAGCCCAAGATAGACATGGAGTTTATGATGGTTTTCAAATCAGAAAATTAACACCTAAAGAATGTTGGCGACTACAAGGATTTCCAGATGAATTATTTGAAAAAGCAGCGAAAGTGAATTCAAATAGTCAGCTTTATAAACAAGCAGGAAATAGCGTAACGGTAAATGTGATTTATGAAATCGCTAAAAAATTATAATGGGGTGAGTGAGTGAACTACATCGGAATAGATCCTAGTACAAAAACAGGATTGGTGATATTAGACAAGGGCGGAAACATCAAGTTAGAAACAGAAGTGAAATCAAAAATAAAACAAGACCCACAGCGTTTCATGGACTTGTCAGACCAAATTGTAAAACTGATTAACCAAACGTGTAAAAGTGAAGAAGTAAAAATTATGATTGAAGGCTTTTCTTTCGGATCGCGTGGTAAGGCAGTAAGCACTCAATATGGGATTGGTTGGGCAATAAGAACTTTACTGGTTGAAAGTCTACTTGAATACACAGAAATATCACCGAGTGCATTAAAAAAATTCGCAACAGGCAAAGGCAACTGCAAAAAAGAAGATATG
This sequence comes from Atopostipes sp., assembly GCA_035302125.1. Taxonomy (GTDB): domain Bacteria; phylum Bacillota; class Bacilli; order Lactobacillales; family Carnobacteriaceae_A; genus Atopostipes. Next base: position 433 of record DATGSY010000276.1, on the reverse strand, counting down.
ATTCTACCAATCTATAAAAGATGGGGTTTTCAAAACGATTCGGACAACATACGTGACGCATATGTACTTGCTCAAATCGGCAGATACCTAGACGGACATGCAGAGCCGACTAAGTTTCAAGAAGAAGTATTGAAAAAATTGAGAGGAGAATGAGGATGAGTAAAGTGGTTTTAACTAAAGAACAGGCAGAAGCTATTGAAACTCTTAAAAAAGAAAAAAGTTTTAGAGAAATAATTTGGTTAAACCTTAACGCTAACACTTGGGGTGGAACTTATGTTGAGAAACCAAAACGTATTATAGTAAAAATGGATTTTGATGATTTAATAAAAGCTTTATACATCGGTTATGAAGTAAAACCAGAGTTTAAGGTTGGGGATTGGGTTTACCATCAATCAGACGGCATAGTCTCACAAATTACTAGAGTTAACTTTAA
>DATGSY010000275.1:0-4084 GCA_035302125.1 Atopostipes sp. | reverse complement strand
TGAAGCTCATATGAATTACTAATTTTCTCTCCGTGTCCTGCAAAGAAGAGTGTGGAGTATTCTACAATATAGGCTTCTGCAACTGTCCCCTTCCAGGCCAGTTCAAAGGACGGTTCAGAGTCAATATCTTCCGCCACGTGAATTTTTAGATCATAATACTCTGGAGAAAATTCCGCTCCTTTAATAACCTCTCCTTTTTCATTATAATCTACTTCATACACAGCAAAGGAGTCCGCAATATATTCTTGATTGCTTGAAGCTTTGTCTGTTAATTTTAAATTCGTTAATTTCTCTTGTGCTATATTAACAAGGATTTCCCAATCAGCAACTTTTGAATTGTTTTCTTGATGTCCCTTCTTATCGGCGTATTTACGATTTCCATAAATGCCCGCCTCAGCTACTAATGGTTCTTCGTTTTTCTTTACTTCCCCATCAAAAACATCTGCTTCATTCACATACTGTTCGCTTATTTCCTCTAAATCAGCTAAAGATGTTTGATATTGGATTTTGTATGCCTTACTTGTCTCACCGAGTTTAATAATCATTGAAGTAGTTTCAGTTTGAATATTTGCCTTAACTTCTTTTCCTTCTTCGATTATACCGTCTTCATCAATTTCTAACTCCTTGATCACAAAAGAATCAGGAACAAGCTTCTGATTTCCCTGTGGAGTATCTTTGATGATTAAATTTTCGAAATCATTTTCACGATAGTTAACGATGATTTCCCAAGTAATCTTCTTCGTTTTCGGATCATAAGAAGCATTTTTCCAATGCATATTTTTCGTTTCATCGTTAAAGTGTGTTTTAGCCGTTACATTTCCTTTTTGCTTTTCTCCTTCTTCCCCTGGCGTCCAATAAATGGTTGCTGTATTAATTGCTTCGTTGTTTTCCGTCTCATTAGGATCGAATGTTGTTTGATAAGTAATCTCAAAGGTATCTTTAGCTACATAATCTTCTGGAAAGATAAATGTTACCTGCTGGCCATCGACTTCTATTTTAGGAAGTGGCGCATTGGCACCGTTTACCTCAACACTTTCTTCGATCAGCGTTAAACCTTTCCCTAACGTATCCTCAATTACGATATTTCCCATTGGATATTTATCTTGGTTTAGTTGAATCGTCCATTCCACGGTTTTATTCACATAATTTATCTTACCAGCGGTTTTGGATCCATAGTAACGTCCAATTTTCCCTGGTCCTTTTCCTTCAACTTCATGCGGACCGAAAGCTGCTGTATTGGATAAGTTCACCTCATCGATGACACGACCATCTATTTTTGTCTTATAAGTTATTTTATAAGCTTTATCTGTCGTAATCCCTTGCACTTCAAAGCCATTTTCAGTCTCTACAAGTTTTGCTCCTTCTGGCAGGCCAACCCGATTGGTTTCATGTGCTTTACCCTCTTCATCAATTTCAACTTCCGTAAAGATTACCTCACCATCTACTAAGGAGACGGCATGATCGGAATCAATAGTCCAGTAATCCGTTAAAGTCACATCTTCCAGTGCTTTTTGATTGTAGTTAAATTCAATTTCCCATTCAATGATACCAGTAACTGGATCAAACCCTTTAGCCGTAGACTGCTTAGTTAACGGATCACCACGAACAATCTGGACAGTGGCTTTAGCATGCTTATCTGGATCATCTTTAGTAATGAAATTCACATTGTTTGTAAATTCTTTCATATCCGTATCGACTACTTTTGTACGATACGTAATTCGATATTGTTCAAAAATCTCTTCATTCAACTCAATAGAAAACTTTCTTGATTCATTATCGAATTCAAAGCTAGTTTCGAATTCTTCTGTTACATCTTCACTCTCTAATACAGTTCCGTTCACACTCGTTGTGTCCTTGTAAACTCTCAAAGATTCACGGTCTAACTCTAATCCTTCTGGATAGATATCTTCTATTCTAGGATTTTTTAAATGTGTACGTTCGGTATTTACAATAATTTCCCAGTCAATAAATTCAGCCTCATACCTTCGATCCGGTTCTCCCTTTTTCTGAATGTCTTTTTTACGTTCCTCTAAATTAATTGGTAATTGATGTTTACCTTCTTCACCAATTCTATCAATTTCAACATTGCCCTTATTCTCCTCAGCCTTGTTCTTGTCAAGTTCAGCTATTATTTGAAACTTTCCTTTAACTTCACTTGATTGCTCAACATAGTCTGTAAAGGTTATCGTTGCCTCATAGGGTTTATCCGAATTCTCAAAAGTAACAATAGCTACTAAGTTGTTTTCTCCATCTCTTAATTCAATTTGCTCAGTAGCAGAATAATTTATTTGCTTTGGGAGTTCTATTCTAACTTTGCTACCTTCTTGAAAACCGTGATTATCATCCAAAGTCCATTCAACGGTAAGTTTAAATTCTCCGTTGGGATCAAAAGGATTATTGGAGTCAAACTCCACACCAGATAAATCAGTAATCTCACTTTTAGTAAGGTTGAATCCCTCTTCTATAGAATCTACCAGGAGCAAGGAATTGTTAGGACGTTGTTTATCCTCTTTGCTTTCATCTTCCTCCTCAAGCTTCCCATCCTTTGTTACATCTGTTTCTTCACCTGATGCTCCATTATTTTCATCATTTTCGACTTCTACAAGTTCTTGATGATCTTCTGTTTCAACACTATCTTTCTCTTCATCTTCTAATAAATTATTGTTAGAAAAGGTATCATCCTCTTCCACTAAGTTATTCGAGTTATGATCATCTTCTTCTAAATCACTATTACTAGAATTGCTTTCTTCTAAATCATTATCACTAGAATTGTTCACATCTTCTTCCAGAACGTTATTACCGTTAAAGTTCTCCATCCCCTCATTTCCTAAAGCAGAAATTAATGGATTTGGAAATATTGTTTGAATTAATAGTAATACTGTAAACAATATACTTAGTTTCCTCATATCAATCACCCCTATTGATTAATTTTATTTTTTCCCTTGAGATAAGTATCTTAAAAATTTAATTTTGACTCTTTCTTGTCTGAAAATGCCTCCATTATATAATGTACAGAAAATGTACAGAAGGATACCAAAGCTATACTACACATTTTGTAAAATATGGAAAACTCACTATAGTGTATTGTATAAAATACATAATGAATGTCAACACTTTTTTTAAAATCTTATTTTTTCATCCCCTAACATTGATTTTTCTGAAATCAAATTTAAAATCGCGGTAGCTTGTAGTTCATACAATTACCGCGATTTTAAATGAAGTATATAAATCTCCAAATTTATGCGTTTGTTTTAAATGGAGGAGGAAGAGGGATTCGAACCCCCGCGGGCTTTGACACCCCTTTCGGTTTTCAAGACCGACCCCTTCAACCAGACTTGGGTATTCCTCCGTAATCGACCTTTTATATAATATAATAAATTTATACTACCGTCAATTATTTTTACTTATCAAACAAACATTTCACAGTAATTTTTTCTTACCTATTAAGAATCTTCCAGGACTGGACTATTTGTTATAAGAAGTTTTTTATTGGTCGGAATTTTAATTACATGACTTCCGCCCTTACCAGGATCGAAATCAGGATGACTATTAGTAACTCCTGAAAGAGAAATCTGTCCCTCCTTAAAGTCTAATTCATCAGTGAATTCAACCCTAGCACCACCAGTAATTTCAAAATGATTAGCTATTATTCTCCCTTTAAAGGATCCACCGCCATCTATGGTAAACTTTGCCCTGGGAGCAAAGAATACTTGGGCCACATTCTCTACAGATCCTCCTGTAATATAGAAATTCTCGCCTCCAGAGAAAATATTTCCAACAACTCCCATACTACCTTCAAAATTGATATCTGCCTTTTTGATATACATGGAACCATAAATTTTAACAGCTCCACCAAAATTCACCCTAGGATTACCTGCATAAAAAATACTTAATTGGCCTGATCGATCGAACTTATTGTCGTTTTCAGAATGTAATTTATTTATCTGGCTTCCGCTACTAGCAGTGAACTTATCCTTAACGTAAATGGTCAAATGACCACTTCCCTTTAAATAAATATTTCCGTTACTGACATTTAAATGGTCGACAACAATGATTCGATCTTGATTGCCTAGGTCCAGGGTTA
>DATGSY010000274.1:0-4546 GCA_035302125.1 Atopostipes sp. | reverse complement strand
GAAGAAAATGGATATTATATTAAATTACAAAATGGTGAACGTATTGAAAGTGACATTACATTAATGTCCGTCGGGGTACGTCCAGAAGTAGACTTAGCGAAAACAGCCAACATAGAGTTAGGTATGCGTGATGGTATCATTGTGGATGAAAATTACCAAACAAGCCAACCAAATATTTATGCGATTGGAGATGCCATCATTGTGAACCAACAATTAACCGGAGAAGACACGATGATTGCTTTAGCGTCTCCTGCTAACCGTCAAGGTCGTCAAGTTGCCGATGTTATTGCTGGTATAGAGAGAAAAAATAAAGGAAGCATAGGCACCGCAATAGTTCGAGTGTTTGATATAGTCGCTGCTTCTACTGGATTAAATGAAAAGCAGTTAAAAGACTCAGGATTTTCTTATGAAGCGGTGCATATTGAAGGGAATCACCATGCTGGGTATTTCCCAGGAGCTAAAAAAATCATGCTGAAATTATTATTTAATCCTGAAGATGGTACGATTTACGGTGCACAGGCCGTTGGAGAAGAAGGAGTCGATAAACGAATCGACGTTTTAGCTACAGCCATCAAAGGAGATTTAACGGTATTTGACTTGCCTGAATTAGAGTTAACTTATGCGCCACCTTTTGGTTCAGCTAAAGATCCTGTAAATATGGCTGGCTATGCAGCGATAAATGTTGTTGAAGGAATTTCGGATGTCGTTCAGTGGCATGAACTTGAAGATTTACAAGAAGAAGGCTGGACTTTATTAGATGTACGAGGCTCTGACGAAATAGAAGCAAATGGTGCGATGCCAGACGCTATTCATCTTTCATTAAATGATTTAAGAGAAAATTTATCAGAACTGGATAAAGAACAACCATATGTTGTAAGTTGTCATGGAGGACAAAGAAGTTACATCGCAGAGCGTGTCATGAAACAAAATGGCTTTACCGTTAAAAACTTAGATGGAGCTTTTGCTTTGTATGCTACTGTATACCCAGAAAAAATTAAAGCGTAATGGAGATGAATAACATGGGTAAAACAATTTCAATGAAAGAATTTAATGAACTTTATGAAAAAACAGATGATGTGAATATCATCGATGTACGTGAGGATTTTGAATTTAAGACTGGACATATACCTGGTGCAAAATCCCTACCTTTAAGTAAATTCCCAACAAAATTAGAAAAAGGGGAAACTTATTATGTGATTTGCCAAGGTGGCGGACGTTCAGCGATGGCTTGTCAACATTTGAGTCGAGCTGGTTATGATGTATGGGATGTAACTGAGGGAATGTCGGCATGGCGAGGAGAATTAGAATGAGTTCACTGTATGACAAAAAAGTAAAAAACCGACTAAAGCGTTCAGAAGGTCAAATTCGCGGTGTTTTAAATATGATGAACGAAGAAAAAGAATGTAAAGAAGTTGTGACACAATTAACCGCCATTCGCTCAAGCATCGATCGGGCGATTGGTTTGATAGTTGCTGAGAATTTAGCCGCTTGTATAGACGAAGAAAAATCAAGCGAACAAGCTTCGGATTCCATTCAAGAGGCTATTGATTTAATCGTAAAAACAAGATAGAAAAGAAAGACGCGACTGAATATTTTCAGTCGTGTCTTTTTAAAAAAAATCAGATTCTTTTTCTTCAACTTCTACATTCTCTAAACTTGAATGATTACTATCCTCTTGATCAGACTTATTGATAACTGAAAACGTACCATCTGTTTCGAGAATGACAGCTAAGACGTTTTCCATGGATTCGACTCCTTCAGAACGAGCGGCTTGTAGGATTTCCACTTTTGGAATTCGTTCTTTTTTCATCGCCGCTTTATGATAACGGCCATTGTAATAAATCAGTTTTGGCGAAGATTTAATGAATTGGTTGAATGTATCCGACCGAACAGAAAGCCAGCTGGAGATAAATTGTAACCCAACCAGCAAAGAAAAGGATAAGATACCATCAACTAAAGCAACATCTTGACTGGTCAAAATATTGGCTAGAACAGATCCTAATGCTACCGTGACAATAAAATCAAAAGAATTCATTTTAGATAATGTCCGCTTACCTGAAATTCTTAAGACAAGTAAGATTAAAAGATACGATAATGTACCAACGACCAGTATACGTATAACGGAAGATGAATCACTAAAAAACATGTCAAGCACTCCTTTTGTCCTTCTCATCTTAAGTATACTGTTGGCATTACTAAAATTAAAATAGAAGGATTATAAAAAAGGAGTTTATAAAGAATTTTATTTAAGACAATATCTCCTGCATCGTTTGATCAACTCGGTTTTCGTAAATGCCGCCAAATTTATGAAGGTGGACCATGAAGACGTATAAGCGATAAAAAGGTAATCGTTTTTCATACCCTTCTGCCATTGGAAGAATCTCTTGATACGCTTCGTAAAATAAATGAGGGTATCCGCCGAAACTGGTCGTCACTCCAATATCAAATTCCCGGTCCCCATACATAGGCGCTGGATCGAATAAAGCAGGTTCTCCATTTTTTAAAAACATATGGTTCCCGCCCCAAAGATCCCCATGCAATAAAGAAGGGACACTTTGGTGCTTCGATAATTCTTTAAGGATAATTTTTCGAACTTCTTGATAGGTATTTGCTTGATGTTGGTTCCATTTATTCCGTTTTACGAGTTCTTCGTGAAGTTTATCGAGTCGTCTTTCAACAAATAATTCAATCCAACGATCCGTCCAATCATTATTGAAAGTAATATCTGCTCCTTGATAGGGATAAGGGTATCCGAATAATCCATTTGAGCTGTAACTTTCATGCATTTTAGCAATCATTTTAGCCAATTCTTGGTAACTTCCCGTTTGTCCTTCATCTAAATAACTGATTAAAAGATAAGCATCTCCATCAATTTCCCCGTAATCGTAAACCTCAGGCACAGTAATCCCTGCTTGTTTCATATCTTTCAGTCCCGCTACTTCAGTGACAAAAAACTCTTTTTTCGTATGGGGTTGAACGAGTAAAAAGTACTTTTGATCTTTTCCTTGGATGGCGTATGCATCATTCACGTCCCCGCCACTGACCTTGGTTACTTTTTGAATATTTTCAATTGGTAACTGACTAAGCCATTGTTCATTCATTTGAATTTCCTTTCATAAATTAATTGTTGCGTTAAGTAAGATATTCCATTTGAATGACACCGAATCTTAACAACAGGCCAAAAATCAATACAGCAATCGTAGCTAGAAAAGCAAGCAGGTTTAAGGCTTGTGTTGCCTTTCCTTTAAATAACCTCCGGAATAAAAAGTAAATCCCAATGCCGATAACTCCACCGAAAGTATTTCCTAAAAAGTCGGTCACATCACTGCTTCCAATACTGAAAATAAATTGAGAAATTTCAAACGTTAAACTCACGACTGCAATAGGTGCCAATTTTTTCAAAAATACCCAATTTTGTTTTAACATGCTGATGTAAATACCAAAAGGGACAAAAGCCAATACATTAAAAAGAACTTCTCGAAAATCAAGAATCCCGTCATACACCGCAGTCCCTTGAAAAGGAACTAGGTTCACACTACGAAAGCTAGTAAACTGCATCAAAGCTTCAACTGAGAATTGCATTTTAAAGACCACAATCCATGTCAGTAAGATGAGATAAATGATAAATAAAAAAGTGGTCATTTTATGGTGGTCTGTATTATCTGAGTGCATATAAACCCTCGTTTCTAGAAACATCGAACAAATTTTAAACTGAAGCAAAAATTAACATAAAGAAAATAAGAATTCAATTTATAAGCCACGGTATCCAATTTTCAATCCAGGCATTTATACCCGTCGGAGCGATGATTTGGTGTAAAATGAAGAAGAAAAAAGGAGGATTCATATGCTAGAAATTGACTTAGAGCGATATAAAGTGCAGTATGGTGAACCGGTAAATTTAGCCGATTATGAAACAAAACCAAACTTCGAAAATATCACAGATACTGAGATTCAAAAGAAATTGGTTGAAAATACAAAAGATTTGATTGAATTGCAACAGAAATTAATGGCTGAGAAAACGCAAGGACTTATTTTTGTGTTACAGGCGCTAGATGCTGCTGGAAAAGACGAAGCGGTACGCTATTTGTTTTCCAGACTAAGTTCTCAAGCGTTGCACACTACATCTTTTGATAAACCGGGGGAAGAAGAGAAGAACCATGATTATTTATGGCGGCTGCATGATGCGATGCCCGAACGTGGCGTCATTGCTGTCTTTAATCGATCTCACTATGAGGATTTAGTGGCCGCACGTGTATATGACTCAATTCAACAAAATCCTTTGCCAGAAGCGATAAAGAATGATCCAGATATTTGGAAGAAACGATTCAAACATGTACGAAATTTTGAAGAGTACTTGGCTGAAAATGGATTTTACATGATAAAAATTTATCTGCATGTGTCAAAAGACATTCAAAAGAAGCGATTGCTGGATCGTATGGAAGAACAGGATAAAAATTGGGAATTTTCTTTCAGTGATTTAGAAGACCGTGAAAAATGGGAAGAACAGATGGAAGTATTCGCCGACACCTTTCAACACACTTCGACG
>DATGSY010000273.1:0-4194 GCA_035302125.1 Atopostipes sp. | reverse complement strand
AAACTATGTTGCCCCGAATGAAGAGTTTTTTGGTTTAGCTGAGGGACGAAATGTATTTTCCATTGTTGTTGAAAGTACACAACAATTTGTGATTGATTATCACTTGGAAGATGAACATGGAAACAAACACGAAGTCACACCGTTTATGAACAGTATTTATCATGACGATGCAACGATCAGATTTGACAATTTTTTCCACCAAACTGGACAAGGTAAGTCTTCCGATGCGGAAGTCTTAGCTGAGACTTCTTTATTTGGTTTGCCGGAAGGTAGTGCATTTCAAACGTTAGGTTCGGAGAACGTCTTCCATGCAGCACCTAAAATTTTAAGCGAAGAAGCCGGGTATACCACCGCTGCTTTCCATGGAAATACGGGAAGTTTTTGGAACCGTACCGGAACATACCGAAACTTTGGATACGACTATTTCTTTGATTCAAATTATTACGATATGAGTGAAGAACGTACGTTGGATTACGGTTTGAAAGACAAATTGTTCTTTAGAGATTCCACAGAATACATTGAACAATTGCCGCAGCCGTTCTATACGAAATTTATAACATTGACGAACCATTTCCCTTATCCACTAGAAGAAGAGAATGCATCGATTCCTAAAGCAAATACAGCAGATGATACAGTCAATGGACATTTCCAAACGCTTCGATATACAGACGAAGCGGTTGAAGAATTCTTCCATTGGTTAAAAGAAACTGGTTTGTATGAAAACTCAATGATTGTTATTTATGGAGACCACTATGGAACTTCAAACATGCGTAACCCGCATTTAGCAGAATTGTTAGGCCATGACCCGGATGAATGGGGTACATTCGAAAATACTCAAATGCAACGTGTTCCTTTAATGTTCCACATTCCAGGATATACCGGTGGAGAAACGTACGACACGTATGGTGGCCAGGTAGACTTCTTACCAACGATGTTGCACTTGTTAGGTGTTGAAACAGATTCTTATCTCTTTATGGGACAGGATTTATTGTCTGAAGAGAATGAAGAGTTAGTTCCATTACGAAACGGAACAGTTCTAACCCCTGAGTATCACTTTATCGGTTCTGAAATTTATGATGCTGAGACGGGCGAAGAAGTCAGTGAAACATTTACAGAAGAAGAGCTTGAAGAATTAAGAGAATTGGCTAACCATGGTCGTGACCGTTTAACGAATTCAGATAAATTATTAAGCTTAGACTTATTACGGTTTTACCAGCCGATATCTTTAGAATCATGGGAACCGAATGATTATCAATATCAAGATCAAATGAAAGAATTAAGAAATCATCCAGAAGCAGAAACCAACTTAGTGAATCAATTAGGTGTCGATACGACAATGGGTATTTATGAAACAGATGCTCCTGAACTTGAAGAAAACCAAGTGGAACCTGCATCAAGTGATTCAGACCATGCGGTAAAAGAAACAGAAAACAATTATATTAAAAATGATTAAAACCAATTAAAAAAGCTTCAGCTCCGATTTTTTTCGGAACTGAAGCTTTTTAATTTTTATTGAAGATAAGTATTCTTCAGCTGATTATTTGCTTTCATGCTTAGTAATCTTTCATCCGATGATGGATGAAATAGAAACAAATTCCAGCAGTTAAAATGCCTACAAGAAAAATCACTAAATAGCTTGCATTCATTACAACACTTAAAAAAATTAAAATAAAATGCAAAACAGCTAAAGCATTAACTATCAGCAAAGCCACAACATTCCAATCGCGACGGTTAATGGCTCGCCATATACTTAATCCAACATAGATGAAGGATAGAATGGCCAAGACAGCCATCACAGCTCGCAGAACATTGCCACCATAATCATAGGGAATGGCATAAATCAGAATGGAAAAAATTAAAGTGGCAATATAAGCATATTTTATTTTTGCATCCATTATTCAAAAATCCAATCCATTTTCCATTCTTCAGCTGCTTTGTCCATTAAAGCATTGACCCGCTGCGTGTTTTCAATTTCGGAAAGATCTTCACCTGTAAGGATCATTTCAGATATATTTTCCATTTCATACTTTAAAGCTTCTTTTGAAGAACCTGCTTTTACAACTTCCGTTTCTCCGTCTGGATAAGTGATGACGGCTTCATCCGCTCTTGGGTAATCCATAAATGTAATATAAGCATCTTCACACGTCACAACGCCTTGCTTAGGGAGTTTTCCACGGAACGATAGCGTCACATTTCCAAGCGTCCCTTCAGTGGTCGAATAAGAAATGGTACTCATTTCATCGACGCCTGTTTCGAAAAATTCTACAATGGTTTTGAATTCTTTAGGATCTGCATCCAAGAAGAACTGTACAAAAGATAAGGCGTACACACCAATATCAAGAAGTGCTCCACCGCCTAACTCTGGATTGAAGAAACGATTTTTGGGGTCGTCTTCTTTCAAACTGCCAAAGTAAGAAGTCGCTAATTTTAACTCGCCAAACTCTCCACTGTCAATTCGTTGTTTGATTTTTTTATATAAAGGCATATGGTAAATGGTCATCGCTTCTGCTACGATTAAATCTTTTTCATCCGCTAATGCCAAAACTTCATCCAACTCTTTTTTATTCATCGTAATTGCCTTTTCACAAAGTACATGCTTTCCGGCATTTAGGATATCTTTCATATTTTCCGCATGGTAGCTGTTTGGCGTAGCGAGATAAACGACATCAATCTCTTCATCTGCATACAGTTCTTCGTAACTGCCATAAGCTTTTGGAATATTGTATTTATCTGCAAAGCTTTGAGCTTTATCAAGGGTTCTGGAACCTACAGCAGCTAATTCAGCTTTCTCTGATTCAAAAGCTTGTGCGAAACTATTCGCAATATCTCCTAAACCGATCATTCCCCATTTTACTTTTTGACGCATAAAATAGATCTCCTACTTTCTAATAAAATCTGTTTCTCAATAGTAGTTTACCAAATTCCTCAAGGAATAGTAAAGATAGGGTACGTTGGATAAATGTTTGTGCAAAGGATTTATAAAAAGGATGGATTGTGTTAATATTGAGGATATGTGGAACAATCATGGAGGACTACGAATGAAACTAATTCAGTTATTGTTTTCTTTTGTTTTACTTTTATCTGCTTGTTCAGTGACACAAGAAGAAACTGCAAACGAAGCTGATGAAGCAGTAGAAGCTACTGAAGAAGCAAAAGAGACAGAAACAAAAGAAACAGAAAAACCAGAAGAAATGTCTAAAGAGGAACAAATGATACAAAGCCTACCAGAATCTGCGAATTTGAATGATTGGAATTTAATTTTAGTCAATCCTTGGGAAGCATTACCTGAGGATTTTACGCCAAATTTAGTTGAAGTAGATAATGAACAAAGAATTGATGCCAGAATTGAAGATGCTTGGTATAATTGGAAGCAAGCCGCTCTAGAAGCTGGACATCGATTGTTTTTTGCATCCGGTTATCGTTCCATTGATTTGCAGGAAGCCAATTTTAACCGAACAGTAGAAGAAAATATGCAAGCAGGGATGACAGAAGAAGAAGCCACCGATAAAGCGAAAGAATATTTAACGGAACCAGGGCACAGTGAACATCACACCGGACTTGCACTCGATATTGTGGATGAAGAGTGGATTGTAGCAGGAAAAGGGTTAATTCCTGAATATGCCACGCAAGCTTCGCAGCAGTGGTTAGCTGAAACTATGCAAGACTACGGCTTTATTTTAAGATATCCAGAAGGAAAAGAAGAGATTACTGGGATACAATATGAGCCTTGGCATTTTCGCTATGTAGGTGAAGAACATGCGCGGTTTATTGTCGAGCATGAACTTGCGCTTGAAGAATATATTGAGTTCATTGTTCTCCGTGATGAAAGGACAGATGAATGAAGAACGCACGATTTATTCAAACTGTTTTCAAAATCGACCGTTAGAATAGAGAGGATCTGAATGCAAGGAAGATTCCGAGCACTTAAAAAGACATTACGTAAAAAGTTTCAAAAATTTATGGATCAACTTGTATTGGTAGTAAAAATTGGCCTTGGTTTAATGATTATTTTCTTTGTCGCCTTATTGCTCCTCTCTAAACCGCCGGAAATCATCAGTGAATATTTTGTCGATTATGCAGAACAAAGGACAAGTGAAGGCCGCATGGATGAAGATGAGTTTATCCAGATGATGACCCCTGCTGCCAAAAAAGCGGAACAGACGCATGGGACACGTCCGAGTTTACTAATCGCAC
>DATGSY010000272.1:0-9638 GCA_035302125.1 Atopostipes sp. | reverse complement strand
CCAATGCCATAGTTGGTGGACTTCGGTTTAATGACGATTGCTTGGTCTTTATATTTTAAATAATTTGCCATCGCTTCTTCTAAGGAATGGTATTCTCCCCCGCCAGGTACAGAATATCCAGCTTCTGCGAGAATCTTTTTTGTTACCGTCTTATTCTCCATAATAAAATGAGAAATCGTCGTATCTTTACTTGTCATATTTCCATTCCGAACATATTCAACACGATCTTCATGAGATAACTTTAGAAACTGATCTGCACGATCGATAATTTCCATCTCGACGCCTAATTCTAAAGCATCATACATCAGTAACTGGGTAGACAACTCCATATCTTCAAAACCGTTTAAAACATAAGGACGGTCTGTAGAATAATGCTTATATTTTAAGCCCAGTTCTCGACCATGTGCTAAATAGCCTTGTTCATCTATTTGTGCGGCAACTCTCGCACTTAGAGTACGATCAGGGTATTCAAACTTTTCTTTTGCTTTATCAATCAAATCGCCATACTTATCGTTTAATGAAAGTTCATTAAGCATGGATGACATATCCTCTAAAATTTGGAGTCCTTCCTCTTTAAATGCAGAAGATTCAAATGGATTTTCATCGGCTGTATTCAGATTTTTTTCTTGACCCTCGGTAATTTCTTCCACAGTGGCTTCACTGTCTAACCAAACCATATACAGGAAAAAGAGGTGGTAGAAGCGTCCCTGATCATAAGAAATACCTAATCGATCTAACGGATTTAAATCAAATGAACGAAATTCGATGTAATCTACACCTGTATCTAACATGTCTCGTAATCGCTCGCCTCTTCCGCGAAGACGCGCATTTCCGTAAAATTCACGTTCCTCCGACAAATGCCCTGTTTCAACAAAATTCTCGATGTCTTTGACATAACACTCAACCGAATCATAATTTACAATGACTTCTTCATGGTTATGGTAGCCAAACGAACTGTTACGTAAACTGCGGACATAGTCCGTTGGTTTCTTTAATAGTCGGCCTGATTTCGAGTCATAAAAACTAGGATCAGCATATGGACTCGCCCCGAATAGATACAAAAGAACCCATTCATATTTTAGGAAGTTTCCAGCGAGTTTAATATAAAGATCATTTTTAAATTCAACCAATGTGTTGAATTGAGATTGATGTTCAAATACTGCTTCAATGAAAGCATCGCTAAATGAAAAATTAAAGTGAATACCACTTATAGTCTGTTTTTTCTTTCCATAACTTTCGGCCAGGTATTCACGGTAGCGGATAGCATCCGGATCGTTATAGCGAATAATTGGAATCTCTTCTTCTTCTGGCAGGATATTTGGCATACTATTTGGCCATAGGTATTCATCATCCGGCAAAGAGCGATGAAGGACATCATGCAAAGCTTCCAACCAATTCATCGAAAGTTCCAATGATGGGCGTACCGGTGTAATCAATTCAGGCTGTGCTTCACTAAAGTCTGTCATCATATAAGGATGGTACAAACGACTCCCTAAAGTGTATGGATGATCCGTCATGGCTAACTTTTCTTCCATATCAGTACGGAGTCCTTCTTTTTCAATTCCAAAATTTCCTTCAATAAACAGTGATTGAAGTTGATGGTTTTTAATTATGTCTGAAATCTTCATTACTTTCCCTCAATTCATTGATATACATGTAATCCCATATATTCTAACATATTTATTCGCACGAACGTATTATTCAGTTTGAAAATTTCAACCTCTTATTTTCTTTACAGAACAAATGTTTGATTCAATTACCTAAGCAACAAAATCCATGTTATAATAGTAAAAGAATTTAATTGAGAGGAGTTTTCCTTTGAATCAACCATTAGCTTACCGTATGCGCCCGACTTCTATTGATGAAGTTGTTGGCCAGCAACATTTAGTGGGGGAAGGAAAAATTATATGGCGGATGGTGGAGGCCAAAAGACTTTCTTCGATGATTTTGTATGGACCGCCTGGTATCGGGAAAACAAGTATCGCAAGTGCAATCGCCGGTTCAACAAAATATGCCTTTCGAATGTTAAATGCGGCAACCAATACTAAAAAAGATTTACAAATTGTGGCTGAAGAAGCAAAAATGAGTGGCAGTGTTGTTTTACTACTGGATGAGATTCATCGTTTAGACAAACCAAAACAAGACTTCCTGCTCCCTCATTTAGAAAATGGTCGAATTATACTCATTGGAGCTACAACTGAGAATCCTTATATCTCCATTCACCCAGCGATTCGAAGTCGTGCCCAGATTTTTGAATTAAAACCCTTATCCGATGAAGACATTCGAATTGGACTTGAGCGAGCAATTACGGATGAAGAAGATGGTTTAGGCCATTTAAACTTAAACGTCGATGAAAAAGCGATGACCCATTTTACACGAGCAACAAACGGTGATATGCGTGGGGCTTTAAATGCATTGGAGCTTGCAGCAGAATCTACTAAACCAGACAATGATGGTGTTATCCATATTACTTTAGAAATCGCTGAAGAATGCCTGCAGAGAAAAGCATTAACGCATGACAAAGATGGAGATGCCCATTATGATGTAATTTCCGCTTTTCAAAAATCGATTCGCGGGAGCGATGTCCATGCTGCCCTCCACTACTTGGCTCGTTTAGTTGAAGCCGGTGAATTACAGATCATTTGTCGTCGTCTAATGATTATTGCTTATGAAGATATTGGTCTTGCAAACCCCGCGGGAGCTGCTCGTGCAGTAACAGCAGTACTTGCGGCTGAAAAAACTGGTTTGCCTGAAGCACGCATTCCATTGGCCAATGCGGTGATCGAATTGGCACTTTCTGAAAAATCCAACTCGGCTTATTCCGCTTTGGATGCAGCAATTGCCGATGTAAGGAATGCAAGAAGTTCTCATGTCCCCGATCATCTACGCGATGCGCATTACAAAGGGGCGAAAGATTTAGGACGTGGGGTTGGCTATAAATATCCCCATGACTATGAGAATGCATGGGTGGAACAACAGTACTTGCCAGACAAGCTCGCGGATGCAAAGTATTACCAGCCAAAACCTACAAGCAAGTTTGAAACAGCGCTGACTAAACAATACTTAAAGTTCAACCCAAATAAGCAGTAATCTCTACTGAGACTTTGAATTGAGAGATAAAAATAATCTTATTTTTTTGTGTCAAACACTTGCATAATGTAGAAGATTCGTTTATTATTCTTAACAGATTAAAGCATAACTCCGCTTTCAAAATATTCGGAGAAGAATGTCAGAAAGCAATTGTTCCTTTTGACAGGTACAGAGGGTTATGCTATCATTTACTTAGAAGTTGATATCTGATGTGTACGCGATACCTTATAATGCGTGAACCCTACATTCTCTTATATAAGGGATTCTAATAAGAGTAATACTGACAAGCCTTTTCACTTGGAAGTCAAAGTTACTCTTTGTGAAGCCCACCTGCAAATAGCGGGTTCTAAAGTAGAAGGTAGACAAACGGCACGATCGGATATCCTACATAAGAAACGTAAAACCACTTTGTTCAATCAAAGTGGTTTTCTTTCTATATAAAATTAAATTGCGGGGGGATGACTATGTTGGAGAAAAAATACCGAAATATTATGGTCGCAATTGATGGTTCAAACGAAGCAGAACAAGCATTTAAAGAAGGCGTAGCAATCGCAAAAAGAAACGACAGTCATTTCTATATTGCCCACGTAAGTGATACCCGTTCGTTGAGATCTTTCCCAAACTTTGTCAGCCCGATAAGCAATACCGAATTTATGGATCAAACACAAAGAGCAGCCGAAACCACTTTAGCGGAATATAAAAAATGGGCAGAGGACCGTGGATTATCCAATGTAAAAACCATTTTAAAATTTGGGTCCCCTAAAGCAGAAATTGCCAAAAACATACCTGATGAATATGATATTGATCTGATCTTGCTTGGAGCTACCGGTTTAAATGCCGTTGAACGTATTTTGATTGGTTCGGTTTCTGAATATGTCGTCAGAAGCGCTCCCTGCGATGTACTCATTGTACGTACTTACATGAAAGAAAATGAAGAAGATGAAAGAATTGTAGATATGGATGATTTATAATTCATTCATCAACTGCTGATACTGCCTAATGTCGATGACTTCTCCATATACGTCGACATTAGGTTTTTTTTAAAATTAAATTGATTTTTAAAGCATAGATAAAGCAAAAAAGCCTTCTATTCCTTGCTAAAAAAGCAGTAAATAGAAGGCCTTAATTTTTGCATCGTTCATATCTTGGCCCTGCCCTATTCCATTTTTGATGGATAATCTTCACTTGCGTATTCAACCGCGGTAGCTCCTATCCAAGCAAGACCACTCATTGAGACAAAGAGAATCATGGCTGGAAACCAACTTAAAAATACCAAGAAAGCAAGTAAGGTAATCAAAATGGCTCCAGTTATTTTTAAGTTTCCAATTGCCAACATAAAACCAGCGAAAAATATTTTAACAGACGTATGGTTCATTTTTTTCGATAAAGGATAGGTGTACAAAATCGTCAATAAAATAATGAAAGATAAAGTATAAAAAGCATACTTAAAGATTTGAAACCAAGTCGTTGTAAATGTTAGCTGACTTAAAAAATAAAGATCAATGGCGATCACAAAAACGACAATTAAAATCGGTAATCCAAAACGATAACTTTGTTTGAAGTTCTTTTTAAAGGTATGTCTGAATAATGTAAATACTTCTTTTGGTTTCCCTTTTTCTTTCCAGTGATTAATGACTTCAAATACCGTGTCCGTAGCAGGAACAAGGGTTACCAGAGGCAAAGAGAACAATAACCAGGACAGATTAAGGATGGCTATACCCGAAAACCATTCAGTAAACTGAACGGCTAGTGATGTTAAATCCAATTTCTTCAAATATAGTTCCTCACTTTCTGCACCTTAATCATTCTACCCTTTCATCCCCCCTGATAAGTCCATACCTTCAATAAAGTACTTCTGAGCGAATAAGAATAGCAATACTGTCGGCAATAACACTAATGTAGCGCCTGCCATTAAATAGTTCCATTGCGTCGTTGATTGGTTTTGGAATACCTGTAACCCAATTTGTAAGGTATAACGTTCTTCATTTTGAATATAGAGTAATGGGCCTAAGAAGTCATTCCATGCCCCATTAAATGACATGATTCCTATCGTTATAAGGGCCGGTTTGGTCAATGGGACCATTAAACGACTCCAAATATATAAATGATTTGCCCCATCTATTTGTGCTGCCTCAATCAATTCATCATCAATCGACAGATAGAATTGTCGCATTAAAAAAATATTAAAGGCATTTCCAAAAAATGCCGGAACAATTAACGGTAAATAGGTTCCTACCCATCCAATTCGACTAAAGAGAATATATTGAGGAATCATGGTAACAAATCCTGGAATCATCATTGTCGAAAGAACCAATGCAAATAATACATTTTTCCCAGGGAATTGTATTTTAGCAAAGCCATAGGCAATGAATGAGTTAGAGAGTATATTACCTGCAACTACAAAAAACGTGATAAATAAAGTATTTCCTGCATATTTAAAGAATGGAAAAGCATTCATCATTTCTGTGTAGTTGCTCCATTGGATATCCTCTGGAAATAGACTCGGAGGATATTGCGCAATCTCAGACATCGGTTTTAAGGAAGTTGAGACCATCCAAACCAAAGGCAATAAGAGTAAAATACTGACTAAAATGAGTATGATGTAAATAAACAAGCTTCTCCAGCGTTCTTTTCGCTTTCGACTCTTGTATGGCTTTTTTGTAGTCGCCATAGGTGCTAACCCTTTGTCACCTTCTGTCCTCGTTACTCCAACTTCATCTGCTGGATCAGCCGGGACATTTACGGGTGCTTCGGTTTTTACATTTGATTTCGTTTCTTCTGAAGACTCTATCATAAGTTCTTACCTCCTCCGTAATGTACCCATCGTGGCGCAACTTTTAGATTAATAAAAGTCAGAGCCAACACTACGAGGAATAAGACCATAGACATTGCCATCGCATATCCCATATCAAACGCTACAAAAGCTTTATTCCACATGTGAAAATTGTAAAAAAGTAATGAGTTGGCCGGACCCGCTGTTCCACTTTCAGTCATTACATAAGCTTCTTGGAAAATTTGGAAAGATCCAATCGTCGATGTTACGATATCATAAAAAATGATAGGCGTAATCATCGGTAATGTAATATGTAAAAACTGTTGGAATTTATTTGCGCCGTCCATTTCAGCCGATTCATAAAGTTGTTTAGGTACATTTTGAAGCGTTGCTAAATAAAGCAGCATCGAGCCACCAACACTCCATAACCGCATCAAAATCAACGCTGGTTTCGTCCAATTCGGATCGAATAACCAGGCAGGTCCGTCAATACCGATAAAGCCTAAGAGTGTGTTTACCAATCCTGTCGAAGGCGACAGCAATTGCATCCATAATACATAGACCGCTACTCCAGATAAAACGGCCGGTAAATAAAAGATTGTTCGAAATACTCCTATCCCCCGGATACGTCGATTTAACAGGACAGCTAAAAGAATACTTCCAATTGTCGTTAAAGGGACGTTAAAAATGACGTAATAAGCTGTATTGTAAAGAGAGGTCCAAAATAATTCATCCATGGTAAACATTCTTCGGAAATTATCCAAACCGATAAAATCCATGCGCGATGTCAAATTATAGTTAGTAAAACTTCCATATAATGACAGCAACATAGGGCCTAATAAAAAGAAAACAAACCCGATTATAAAAGGGGCTACAAAGAAAATACCCCATAGTGCTTCTTTTTTCCTTCGTTTATTCCACTTTCTCTTTGGTTTCTTTGATTTAGTTAATGCTTGATCAGCAGCCATCGAAACCACCTACTTTCTAAAGATTCTAACCGTCATATTTTAAAAAGCGGGTGACAATTTTTACCCTGTCACCCTCTTCATTTAAATGGATATTCAACTAATTTTACATTGGTTATTCATTTTGACTGACTAAGTTTTCCACTGATTCTTGCGCATCGTCGAGTGCTTCTTGAGCTGATTTATTTCCAAGTAAAGCTTCGTCTAATTGTCCATTGACTAATTGGATATAATCAGGAGCATTTAATGGAATTGGAGTGATGACTGTATGCTCAAGGTTTTGGTGCGCCAGCTCATAAATCATTTGACCATTTTCATTTAAGTCTGGGTGATCAACTAAAGATTCGTTTGCTTCAATGTTTGCCATAATATCAAAGGCAGTTGAACCAAATCGAGTTTGAACTTCTGTTGATGTCAAGTACTTCATAAATTCATAAGAAGCATCCGGGTTTTCAGCTCCATACGGAATTTCTAAAACGAATCCTCCACCCCATGACCAAGGTTCAGAATTTTCATCATACGCCGGTAGAGGTGCGACCCCAAAGTTCAAGTCTGGAGCATTTTCTTGTAGTTCCACGTAGTAGTTGATATTTTGTCCACGCATAGCAACCAATCCCGAAATGAATGGGTCTGCTAAACCGGAACCAAACTCCGCTTCGTGTGCATTAATTGTATCTTGACCATAATAATCTTGCCAATCCAAGACCCACTCTACTGCTTCCACTTTTCGTGGGGTATTGATTTGAACTTCACCATTCTCATCAAACCAGCTCGTTCCTTCATCGGCATTAATCGTCCATACATCAAGACCTAAATTCCAAAGAGGATAAAATCCAAAACGTTCCCAAGAATCGCCTTCTTGAACATCCAATGCGCGAGCATATTCTTCTAATTCATCCCAAGTCGTAGGAGGTGAGTCAGGATCTAAGCCGGCTTCTTCAAATAAATCTTTATTGTAAAATAGAACTTGCGTATCTGTATTGAACGGTAACCCATAAGCTTCATCTTCATGAATAACAGTGTCCCATAATTGTGGGTAGAATAACTCCTCTAGATTTTCATCTTCTTGGTCTAAGTATTCTTGAAGATTCGTTGCTTGGTTTGCATCAGCTCGTTGTCGTACACTATTTATGTCTTGTACAATGACATCTGGTACATCATTCCCTGATGCAACTGCCGCAAGTGCTTTGGTCCAAATGTCTCCCCAAGGTTGGTAAACATGTGTGACTTCGATTCCATCTTGAGAAGCGTTAAAATCTTCGATAATTGCTTCAATCGTTTCACGGCGTGCTCCTCCACCCCAGAAAGACCAAAATTCTAATTCTACCGGTTCACCATCGCCTGACCCTTCTGCTTCACCATCACCAGCTGCGTTATCTGCTGATCCATCGTCTCCACCACAAGCGACTAAAATAAATGCAAAAAATGTGGTTAAAACGACAGTAAGTATTTTTTTCCACTTGTTTCGTTTCATCTTAAAACCTCTTTCCCATAAAAAAATTATTTAAGTAATTTAAACGAATAAAATAAATCTATGTATAAACAGAAGTACTTCTAAAAGAAGAATACTCCTTCATCTTGAGAAGTTCAATTAAAACGATTCTATTAGCAATTCTATTGTTTTTATTATATTTGAAACGCTTACAAAAACCTAATGTTTTTTAACAAATAAGCCAACCCATTAAAGAGTTGGCTTACATTATTTATTCAGTTACTTATTTCTTTTCTCCATTTTTGAAGCGCTCAACGTCTCGAGCGATCATAATCTCTTCATCTGTAGGAATTAACAAAACAGCTGCTTTAGAATCTTCAGTTGAAATGATTCGTTCAACTCCACGGATGTCATTTAATTCTTCATCTAGTTCAATCCCTAAGAAATTAAAGTTCTTAATGATGTTTGCTCGAGTTGTCGGTGCATTTTCTCCGATACCTGCTGTGAAGACAATGGCATCGACACCTTCCATTTTAACCATGTATTGAGCAATGTAATTACGTACGCGATCTTCAAAAATTCTTAATGTAATCTCTGCGCGTTCATTTCCATTAGCTTCTGCTTCTTCCAAGTCACGCATATCGCTTGATACACCAGAAAGACCTTTTAGACCTGATTCATGGTTAAAGATATCAATCATGTCTTGTACATCTGTAAGTTCTAACTTCTCCATCAAGTGAGGAATTAAAGAAGCATCGATGTCTCCTGTACGTGTACCCATTGTAACACCAGCTAATGGAGTGAAGCCCATAGATGTGTCTATCGATTTACCATTCTCAACCGCTGTAATTGATGCGCCGTTTCCTAAGTGAGCCGTAATGATCTTCAACTCTTCATACGGTTTACCTAACATTTCAGCCGCTCGTTCAGCCACATATTGGTGACTTGTTCCATGTGCACCATATTTACGAGCATCATATTCTTCATAATACTCATAAGGTAAACTATATAAGTAGTTTACTGGAGGCATTGTTTGGTGGAATGACGTATCAAACACCGCAACGCTCGTAATATCCGGCAAAACTTTTTTAAAGGCTTTAATTCCCGTTAAGTTAGCTGGATTATGTAATGGGGCTAATTCAATTAAACTATCGATTTGTTCAATCACTTCATCATCGATGAGTGCAGATTCGCTAAAGATTTCTCCTCCTGCAACCACACGGTGACCTACACCTTCAATTTCGTCAATACTTTCTAAAATATTCAATTCGTCTAGTTTTTCAAGCAACAGTTCTACGGCAATTTCATGATTGTCGATATCTAAGACATCTTCATATTTACTGCCTTCGTTATATTTAATCGTAAAAATCGAATCGCT
>DATGSY010000271.1:0-8833 GCA_035302125.1 Atopostipes sp. | reverse complement strand
CGAGTGGGTGGATCCGATATCGGTGAATTACCGAGGATATGATGTTTGGGAAATCCCACCGAATGGCCAGGGGTTATTGGCTCTGCTCGCGTTAAATGTATTGAAAAACTTTGAGATGCCTGAACAAGGGTCAACCGAAAGCTTTCATAAACAAATTGAAGCGATTAAACTTGCTTTTTCGCTTACAAAGCATCAAATTACAGATGATAACTTTTCAAAATTAGATATCGATGAATTGCTGTCGGATTTATATGGAGAAGCGACGAGTCAAAGAGTTACTAAAGAAGCACTTACTCCTGCAGCAGGTGAAATGCCAAAAGGTGGTACAGTTTATTTAGCAACTGCAGATGGTGAAGGAAACATGGTCTCATTTATCCAAAGTAATTATCGAGGGTTTGGTTCCGGCATCGTTATTCCTGAGACCGGCATTGCGATGCAAAATCGCGGGTCTGATTTTTCATTAAATCCAAAAGACCCAAACGCTTTAGAACCAGGAAAACGGTCATTTCACACCATTATTCCAGGCTTTTTAACCAAAGATCAAAAACCGATTGGACCGTTTGGCGTCATGGGTGGACCTATGCAACCGCAAGCGCACTTACAAGTCGTCTCCAACATTGTGGATTACCATATGAACCCGCAAGCAGCGATGGATGCTCCTAGATGGCAATGGATGGAAGGTAAAAATGTGCTGGTCGAACACGGTTTTCCAAAACACATCGCAGAAGGCTTGGAAAGAAAAGGGCATCAAATTAAATACGACATGGGAGCAGCCACGTTTGGCCGGGGTCAGATCATTTGGTATGACAACGACAATAAAACCTACTTTGGTGGAACCGATGGACGAACCGACAGTATCATTGCATCTTATTGAGGGTATATAGTGAATTTTTAGCGTGTATCGAATGTGATAGAATAATTTCACCGGCTTTATTCGTAGATTTACTGAAATTTGCAGAATGAATTTTATTTATTCTTCATTTAAAAAATATTTACAGAATAAATCCGAGAAGCAGGTCAGATTTTATTTTTTGCAGAATAAACGTATTTTATTCGTCATTTTACAAAATAATGAAGAATAATAAATCACTAAATCTAAAAGCATACAAATGAAAAACCTTAGAGACGAAGTTCAACTTCCATCTCTAAGGTTCTTTTTTGTTTAAAACTTATTTTGAATGTTCAAGAACTATTTTACCAACAGTATGTCCACTCTGCAGTAATTCGTAAGCCTCTTTAATCGTTTCTTCATTCATCGCTTTGAAATGTTTCGACATCGTAGACCGGATATTGCCTTTCTCAATTTCTTTGGTCAGCTCCGACAGATATTCATGTTGTTTAATCCAGTCTTTGGTTTCATAAAGCGAGCGTGTGTACATTAATTCATAACTTAAGGTGACACTTTTACTAAAGAGTTTACCTGGAAGTTTTTCAGAAAAAGGAAGTAACGTTGAAATACGTCCTTGTGGTTTTACAACAGCACTGGCTGCTTTGATATTTTTATCTGCTTCGGCGGCTAAAAATACTGCATCCACGTAATCATATCCTTTTTCTTTCAATTGATCCTCGATTGATTCACTATGGTTAACAATTGTTTTGACGCCTAATTCCTTTACATATTCAAAACTCTCTTCTCGCGAAGCCGTCCC
Source organism: Atopostipes sp. (assembly GCA_035302125.1). Lineage (GTDB taxonomy): Bacteria > Bacillota > Bacilli > Lactobacillales > Carnobacteriaceae_A > Atopostipes. Next base: position 7,184 of record DATGSY010000271.1, on the reverse strand, counting down.
TATAACATCAAAGCCATAATTTAATGCGATTTGAGTCGCGATTGAACCGACCCCGCCGGAAGCACCAACGATTAATAAAGAAATTTCTTCTGGTTTTTTATCCCATTGAAATAACTGTAGTCGATCATGCAACACTTCATATGTAGTTAAAGCGGTTAAAGGCAAAGCTGCAGCTTCTGGGAAAGATATATTTTTAGGTTTTAAAGCTACCATCCGTTCATCAATTAAGTGATAATCTGCTTGCGTCCCTTCAACCGTTGGGGATCCAGGGTAATAAACTTCATCGCCTACCTCAAAAAGTTCAACTTCAGCTCCTGTGGCAACCACGACGCCTGCAGCGTCCCTCCCTAAAACAGTAAAAGAGTCATCTTCTGGTTTTTTCTGAGAACGTGTCGCTAAATCAGTCGGATTAACTGAAACAGCTTTAATCTCAACTCCAGATTGGGTCAAGTCTTCTGTCAAACTGAAAAATGAAATTACGGCAGATTCCTTTAAATTAAAAGCACCTGAAGGAAAAGACGAGGTTAAAATAAACTTAATTGAATTGGTCAAAGATCAAATTATCAATAAGCACAAAACAGCGACTTTACCTGTAGAAAATGGCGAAGTGATGCGAGATCCAGACAATGATATTATGAAGCTTTCCATCGTTGAGCGCTATGGAAAAAATGGAAACGTCGGTGTCTATTTTGTGAAAGGTTTTGCGCTTAAAAAAGGTGCCTTGGCTTATTCCATGTCGCACAACCATCAAAACCTTTGTGTCATTGGTGAAAATGACGAAGATATGGCGCTCGCCATCAATGAAATCGCAAAAATGAATGGCGGTCTCGTCACTGTGATGGATGGCGAAGTCGTCGAATCAATGGCTTTAACCATTGGCGGATTAATCAGCGAAGAAACAGACGCTCAAGTCATCGCAGATCAACTGACGGAAATGAACGAGTCCGCTTTAAAAACGGGCACAAACCTCTCAGCGCCTTTCATGACGTTAAGTTTTATCGGCCATCCAGCCATTGCAGAGTTAGGGTCAACCGATATGGGCCTTGTTGATGTCAAAACGCAAGAATTTATTCCAGTGATTATTGAAGACGAATAATTTGAGAAAATCTGCAAAACTCCTAACGACTCTTGTTTGAATCTCTGTAAGAGATTTGAATGAGAGTCTTTTTACTTTTTGACGACTAAAAGAGAGGAATCAAAACAAAAAGAGGTCATTTCAAGGTATACTAAAAGAGAGGAAGAGTGGTGGAGCAATGGACATAAAATTCAAAGAATATACCAACTATCAAGAAAGTGAAATCTTAGAACTTTATCAAGCCGTCGGATGGAGGAATTATTATGAAAAACCAAAGATGCTTGAAGAAGCTTACAAACAATCGTTAGATATCTTAGGTGCTTATCATGAAGGCCAACTCGTCGGCATCCTTCGAGTGGTTGGAGATGGAGCATCCATTATCTATATTCAAGATATTTTAGTAAGGCCAGAGTTTCAAAGAAGAGGCATTGGCCGGCAATTGTTTGAACTGGTGATGTCAAAATACGCAAACGTCTACCAAAAAGTATTGATTACGGATGATACAGAAAAAACAAAAGCTTTTTACAAAAGTATGGGCTTTTCAAACCTTGAAGAAACCACAGGTGTCTGCTTTATCTCCTATACTTTCTAAGTCTTTTAGGAAAAACAAAATAAGTCTGAAATCAAAAGAAATAACTGGTAAAATGATAAGCATATATTCAAGCGAGAGGAGGTTCCTGCATGAAAAAAGAACTATTATTTGTGGATGGTTATAACATGATCGGCTCTTGGCCGCATCTGGTTAAACTTCAACGGCAAGATGACATGGCGGCTGCCCGCGATACGTTGCTGCATGAATTGAGTGAATATGCGAAATATGAACAGGTAGAAGTACGCGTAGTTTTTGATGCCCATTTTGTGCCAGGGATTCAAAAGCAATACGATCGTTATAATCTGACGGTTATTTTTACAAAAGAAGATGAGACAGCGGATAGCTACATTGAAAAAGCGGTCGGTGAAGAAAATTTGTATACGACAAATGTAGTGGTGGCTACTTCCGATCTTGCGGAGCAATGGTTAATTTTTCAAAGAGGTGCCTCTAGAAAGTCCGCAAGAGATTTATATAAAGAGTTAAAACATACAAAACAAAAAATTGCGATCGATACAAGAGATTACAATATTAAAAATACAAGGCGCATCAAAGCGTTAAGCGAAGATCAAGAAGAACAACTTAGAAAATTTATGGAAGACTTGAACGGATAAAAATCTAAAATAAAAAGATTAAGCGAAGCGGATGCTAGTTATTCATCTGCTTTTTGAGTTATTTAAGTGTTTTGACAGGAGTGGTGCAGTTGAAAAAATCATTGAAAGAAGCTTTTACAAAAACCTTACCGATTATGGCGGGTTATGTATTTCTGGGCATGTCTTTTGGCTTGCTGGCAACGAATTTGTCCATTTCACCATGGATTACCATTTTAATGAGTGTCATCGTTTATTCCGGTGCCACGCAATTTGCGGCTTTGAATTTATTGACAGCATCGTTTAATCCACTGGGAAGCTTATTATTGTCTTTGATGGTTAGTGCTCGCCATGTGTTTTACGGCATTACCATGCTTCCTATCTACAGCCGCTTATCTGGATGGCGAAAAATCTATTCAATTTTTGGTTTGACGGATGAGACGTTTTCTTTAAATGTCGCCGCAAAAGTTTTAAACGAAGAAGAGAGTGGCTGGTTTTACTTTTTTACAAGCCTGTTAAATCAAAGCTATTGGGTCCTTGGTACGGTACTTGGTGTGGTCTTGGAACAAATGATCACGATTAATATAGAGGGAATCGAATTTATATTAGTCGCGATGTTTGTTGCCATTTTTACGGAACAATGGATACAGGCAGATGACCATAAGCCAGCACTTATTGGTCTTGGGTCAGGAATTTTATCCCTTCTTTTATTTGGCAGTGAGCAATTTATGATTCCAGCGATGTTTTTAATTGTTGCGAGTATGTTTGCTGTGAAACCTGTAATAGAGGAGGAGAAAGCTTATGACTGAACTTCAACAATTGATCACTGTATTGATTGTAAGTGCCGGATTAATCTTCACTCGGTTCATCATTTTTTGGCTGTTTCCTTCCACGAGAAAGCCACCCGCTTTTATGAAATATCTGGGTTCCGTCCTTCCTGCGTCAGCCATTGCCCTCATTTTAGTCTATTCGTTAAAAGATGTTGAGTGGACGAGTGCACCCTATGGCATTCCAGAGATTATTGGTATTGTAGCGGTAGTTCTTTTACAGAAAGTGAAACAAAACACATTAATTAGTGTATTTGGCGGAACAGCTCTTTATATGTTTTTGGTGCAATATATATTTTGAGAGAAAATAGACTTAATCACTAGTAAGAAAGCTATATCAAGACCTGAAAAAGATTATACTTTATTTTATAAAATCGCTTCCATTTTTCGTCGTTTTGTGCGATTATCATATAGATGGTTTTATTTATTGTGAAATGATGAATAAGGGGGAAGTGAATGGTCGAAAATAAAGAAGCGAATTTACCGGAAGTGTTGGTGTTGCTCATTCAATTAATGAAAAAAGATCCTTTTGAGAAATTGTTGGAACTCAGCAACCCAATCACTTACAGCGTGGTAAAAAAATACTTCTTGCCTGACTATGAAAGAGAAGATCTTATACAGGAAGCGCGAAGTGTACTTAATGAAACGATAAATACATACGATATAAAAGCAGGGATGGGTTTTTTACAGTTTTACCACATGAGCTTATCGAATCATTTAAACATGCTTTTAAGAAGAGAACAAACGCAAAAAAGAAGAATAAATATTGATACAGTTTCCTTGGATGAATTAGTGGAAGAAGCTGGGGTGCAGGTACAAGGCGTTGCTTCTGTGACTACATATCCTGAAGAAATGGCGGTCGCTAAAGAAACATTCAACAATTATTTAGTCGAATTGTCTCCATTTGAAAGTGAAGTATTTAAACTTTTTTTAGATGGGATGACCCAAGAGAATATCGCCATCAAATTAAATATACCGCAGAAGAAGGTTCGAAGCGCCTTATACCGTTGCAGTGCAAAGTTGAAATCAGAAATCAACGATTAAGAAAACATAAAGAATCCAACACAATAAATGACTATCTAAAAACACCTTATTCTGATTTGGAGTAAGGTTTTTTGATTTTCACAATATATTCATAAATTCATCAAAATAAATTGACAACGCTTTCCTTTAGTGGTAATTTTGTTTCAGAAATGTGAATTGAAATAGAAATAAAATTCTGTTCTTTGAAACTGTGCGAAAAAGGAGGGAAGTGAAAGTAGCAGACAAAGAACGAAAAATAAAAAGAAAATTGAGGTGGAGTTATGTTTGATCAACTCACTGCATTTATAGAAAATTACTTACAGGAACCGATGACGAAACTTTCGAACCAACGACATTTGCGTGCGATTCGTGACGGTATTATTGCTACATTGCCTCTTATTATTGTTAGTTCGATGTTTTTAGTAATTGCGTTTTTACCTAACCAAATGCCAGAAGATTGGGCATTGACCCAATGGTTGTCTGAAAACGCAGCGAAAATCTTATTGCCTTATCGAATGTCGATGTTTATCATGACGCCTTATGCAGTATTTGGTATCGGTTATTCATTAACCCGGTCGTATAAGTTGGATGGATTATCCGGGGCCATTATTGCCGAGTTAGCTTATCTCTTAACGATTGTTCCAATTATGGGACCAACAGCGAGCGAAGAAGTGTTACAGTTAGCAGAAACACAGCCTCAATTAGCTGAATTTTTAGAGACCTTACCCCAAGGCTTCTTGCTCCCAATGGGGAACTTAGGGGCTGGCGGGATGTTTGTCGGAATGGTTTCAGCCATTATTGCGGTAGAAATTTACCGTTGGAGTATGGAAAAAGGCATTCGAATTACGATGCCGGAACAAGTTCCGCCGTCTGTCGCCCGTTCCTTTGAAGCATTGGTTCCAACAGCGATTGTTTTACTATTATTCGCTACCGTAACGATGTGGCTAGAGATTGACGTCCATGGTTTAGTTGGTCAAGTCGTCGCTCCACTCGTCACCGCAACCGATACGTTGCCTTCAGTTCTTGGAATTACGTTTTTAGGGATGCTCTTTTGGACATTTGGTATACACGGCTGGAATATCGTGGGAACCATCGCCCGTCCATTATGGCTTGTGTTGCTTGACGAGAACACAGCAGCTTATGCAGCTGGAGAAGAAATTCCAAATATTGGGGCAGAACCTTTATACCAATGGTTTATTAATATCGGTGGTTCGGGTGCAACAATTGGATTAGCCATCTTATTCGCCTTCTTCGCTAAATCAGCTTACTTGAAAGCTTTAGGGAAGACATCGATTGTCCCAGCGATTTTCAATATCAATGAGCCGATTGTTTTTGGTACGCCAATTGTTTTAAATCCAGTGATGATGATTCCATTCATTATTACACCATTAGTCTTAGGTACGATTTCATGGTTTGCGACTTCTCTTGGATTGATTAATCCGGTCGTTACCCTTGCACCATGGACTTTACCAGGGCCAATTGGTGCTTACTTTGCTACCGGTGGTGACTGGCGAGCTGCTTTACTGAACGTTATTTTAATCGCTCTTTCTTTTGCTTTGTATTACCCATTCTTTAGAATCTATGACAATAACTTATTAGCCGAAGAACAAGGAAAAGATCCAGTGGAAGAAGCTGCAACAGATAGTCAAGTAGCTGAACAAAAGTAATCGCCTTTTTAGCTTCCTGCTCTTTGATGAAGTGAAGAGCAGGAAGCTTTATTATACTTAAACGACATAAAATGAGAAGGTGAAATACGAATGAAAAACAAGAAATTGATTATTAATGCGGATGATTTTGGGCTGACACCTGGAGTGACGCAAGGCATTATTGAAGCGCATAAACAAGGCATTGTTACTTCAACAACGGCTTTAACCGTTTCAGATGCTTTTCTTCCCTCCATGGAGACCGTGAAACAACAAGCACCTTCACTAGGAATAGGTGTTCATTTGACACTGACGTTAAATAAACATCAGCCCATTTTACCGAGAGAAGTTGTTCCCTCATTAGTGGATGAAGAGGGGTATTTTTGGAATCAAAAAGAGTATTTGAGTAAAGTTAATGTAGAAGAAGTGTATATGGAGTGGGAAGCTCAGATATTACATTTTCTAAAAAGTGGTCAAGCGCCCACTCACATCGACTCGCACCACAATGTGCACGGAGGTTCTGAAGGTTTAGTGGGTGTCGCGTTAAAGTTGGCTCGTAAATTTAAGCTGCCGATTCGAAATTCCATTCGAAAACCTGAAGACAGTGGTTTAGTCGATTACTACAATCAAATATCGACCACCGATAAGATGATGGGAGATTTTTATGATCAAGATGCGACCATGAAACAGTTAATTCAAAACTTTGATACGGTTCAAGAAAGTGACTTAGAAACGTTTGAAATGAATTGTCATCCGGCTTTTATTGATGCAAAGTTGATGGAAACCTCCAGTTATAATATGCGAAGGATGGAAGAGTTGGACATTTTAACATCGACGAAAGCTAAAGAGGAACTAAGTAAAAGAAATATTTTATTAACGAATTATCACATGTTGTAAAAAGCATTTGACGCAAAGAATGTAAAAAGCCACTCGATGAGTGGCTTTTTCTTACGACTGTTGTCTTACTAAAGATTTTTACATAAGATGGTTTACAAAAGAATGTGTTATGGTTATATGGAGGAGGGATAAAATCAATTCCACTAAAAGAATAAGAAGTGCTATACTCATCATCCTTTTAATTGGTCTGTTTGGAAATCTATCAGCCTTAATATCTAGTGCGTTGAATAGTGATGTGCTTGTTTTTTCAAGTATCTTTTTGGTTATAGCTATAATTTTAAATATTTATTTAATGGTGAAAGAGTAAGAATAGTACGGAGTTATAAGTTACATAATCGACATTAAAAGAGAATTTACATTTTCTATCCGAGGAAATGCAAATTCTCTTTTTGATTTTTCTGGCTCTTTGTCAAATAGTGTTGATGGATTCATTTGGAAGCTACAGTTTAAAATACTGTGGCTTTTTTTTTATAGTAATTAAGTTACTCTTTTTTTCCTAGTGCTCCGCTGGAGCTTTGTTCCTCTGGAAAAGGCAACGAG
>DATGSY010000270.1:0-3487 GCA_035302125.1 Atopostipes sp. | reverse complement strand
TCTGTTCAAGAGCAAGTCGGCATGACCGTTAAAGCCCCAAGATGGGCAATTGCTTATAAATTTAAAGCGGAAGAAGCTCAAACCATCGTGCATGAAATCGAATGGACGGTTGGGCGTACGGGAGTTGTCACACCAACGGCTATTATGGATCCCGTGACAGTCGCCGGTTCGACGGTACAACGTGCAAGTTTGCACAACGTGGATTTAATTGAGGAACGGGATGTGCGCATTGGCGATACCGTCGTTATCCATAAAGCAGGCGATATTATACCGGAAGTATTACGCGTCGTTATGGAAGAACGACCAGAAGACAGCGAACCTTATCAGATTCCAACAGAATGTCCAGCTTGCGGGAGTGAGCTAACGCATTTGGAAGATGAAGTGGCTCTACGATGTATTAACCCCACTTGTCCAGCGCAAGCACAAGAACGCGTCATTCACTTTGCCTCTAGAAATGCCATGAATATTGATGGTCTTGGAGAGCAAAGGGTGCGTCAGTTATTTTCAGCAGAACTTATTCGAAATGTTGTCGACCTGTATGATTTACAACCATCAGAATTAATGGAATTAGAGCGGATGGGTGAGAAGTCATCACAGAAATTAGTCGACGCCATTGAGGCTTCTAAAGCCAATTCGTTAGAGCGATTGATCTTTGGTCTAGGCATTCGCCATGTCGGTTCGAATACGGCACGATTACTGGTACAAAAATTTGAAACAATGGAAGCTTTAATGCAAGCAACCTATGAAGAAGTGCTCGATATTGAAGGCATTGGAGAAATCATTGCCGAAAGTGTCGTTTCATTCTTCGAAAATGAAGATGCACAAGAGCTCATAGAGGCCTTGAGAGAACGAAACTTAAATATGGCCTATTTACAAGCGGAAGAAACCGTTAGCCAAGAAGCTTCTGCTGTGTTTGCGGGTAAAACAATCGTACTCACAGGGAAACTCGAAGCTTTTAGCCGAAATGACTTAAAAACTCAACTTGAACTGCTTGGGGCTAAAGTCACAGGAAGTGTTTCAAGCAATACCGATCTTTTAATTGCAGGAGAAAGTGCCGGAAGTAAATTGACCAAAGCACAAGACCTTGGCATTGAGATTTGGGATGAAGAACAATTAATGGAACAATTAAACGATGAATAAGAGAGCGAGGACGGTATAGTGAAAAATAGAAAACGATGGCTGATAATGCCAATGTTCCTTCTATTATTAAGTGGATGTGGATTATTTAGTGAAGAAACAGGCGACTCAGAGAATCAAAATGGGGCCAATGAAAATCTTCAAAATAGTTCAAACGTCGTAACTCGCAATCAACTCGGTGAAGAATATTATCGACCGGCTTCAGATGAAGAAGGCCGTTATGAAATCAGCAACAACCGTGGGATTACGTTAAGCTTAAATTCTGGAATCAATATCAGCCTTTTTGAAAAAGATTTAATTCGTTTATCGCAAGACTACTATCCAACAGAAGAACATTTCATTAAAGAAGGCCAACACCTGTCAGAAGAGTTGGTGTCCAATTGGATTCGAAGAGAATCTGAAAACAATCCGGAAGGCTTGAACCCGCCAGATTCTGGTGATGACGACAATCGCACCCCTCGTTATTTAAATTCGATCTTGGAATTTGATTTTTATACGGAATCAGACAATGGGTTGCAGTTGTCCGGATTAAGTATTGGCTTGGCGATGAATTCAGTGGATTATTATCAGACAGAACTTGGAGGTCCCACGCTAGAACAAGAAGTTTCTTCCGAAGAAGCATTAGAACAAGGACAACAAATGGCGGATACCATTGTTTCTCGCATACGGGAAGTTGAAGAGTTGGCGAATATTCCAATCATGATTGGCATTTATGAACAATCGGCCAGAGATGATCTTGCAGGCGGCGTATATGTTGCGCGTGGCACAAGCAATAATGGTTCAACATCTATTGACAATTGGGATATGCTAAATGAAGAACGCATGATTTTCCCACTTGAAGGAAGTGACTCTGCTGAAGGAAATGCTTTCGCCAATTTCCAATCAGAAGTCGAATCATTTTTCCCAAACATCAGTGGAATCACTGGACTTGCACATTACATCGATGATGGGTTAGACAGTTTATCGATTCAGATTATGACGCAGTTTTATGGGGAAGCAGAAATGATTGCTTATACGCAATACTTGAAACAAAGTGCCACTACGTATTTACCAACAGATTTAGATGTTGAAATCATTGTCGAGTCACCGGACAGCGTAGAAGCCTTTTTAAAGAAAGAACGAGTCGATTCAGAGTATTTTTCATACGTTTTTGATTAATCCAATATAGGTTTATGCGAAAATGGAGTTTAACTAAGGAGGAATTTCTAAATGCAAGTAAAAGTAGATGAAAAATTAGTTCGAGAAATAGGACAAATCTTAAAACTAGAATTTACTGATGCGCAAATGAGTACAATAGTCGCAGAAATCAACAATACAGTTTCTATGTTTGAAGAATTAAGTCAGTTAGACACTGAAGGTGTTGAGGGGACTTTCTATGGTCGAGTAGACCAAAAAGCAAGTTTTAGAGATGATGAACCCGTTCGGGACGAAAAAGAAGTCGAAGCAATATTAGAAAACACACCAGAAACGGAAAATAATTTAATTCAAGTCCCAGCGATTTTAGATGATGGAGAGGGTGGAGCTTAATGGAATTACATAAAAAAACCATTGAAGAATTACACGAGCTTCTCGTAAATAAAACAATAACGGTCGTCGAACTTGTTGAAGCGACTTTTGATCGAATTTTAGAAGTGGAAGATCAAATTGGTGCTTTCATTTCTTATGATAAAGAGTATGCCTTGGAACAAGCGAAAAAAGTCGATGAACGCGGAGTAGATCCAGAGAATTTATTTGATGGAATTCCTATTGGTGTAAAAGATAACATCTTAACTAAGGATTTTAGAACCACTGCAGCTTCCGTTATGTTGGAAGATTTTGTTTCTGTTTACGACGCAACAGTTGTCCAGAAATTACAAGAGGCTGGAATGATTATCGTCGGTAAGGTAAACATGGATGAATTTGCGATGGGTGGAACAACCGAAAGTTCCAAACTGCAACTCACGAGAAACCCATGGGATACGACGAAAGTTCCTGGAGGGTCTTCAGGCGGATCTGCAGCGGCTGTAGCTGCTGGGATGGTTCCTGTAACTTTAGGCACAGATACAGGTGGATCCATACGTCAACCGGCTGCTTACACGAACTTAGTAGGCATTAAGCCCACTTATGGTACAGTATCAAGATTCGGAGTCATTGCTTTTTCTTCCAGTTTAGATACGATTGGTCCGTTGACAAGAACGGTCAAAGATAATGCTGCAATGCTGACATTATTGAGCGGAAAAGATGAAAAAGATGGGACATCAGCGGATATTTCAATCGATTATACTGAAAAGATTGGTCAAGACATCAAAGGATTAAAAATCGGGGTACCTAAAGAGCTATTCGATGAAGATGAAGTAACGCCTGGTGTATT
>DATGSY010000269.1:0-5731 GCA_035302125.1 Atopostipes sp. | reverse complement strand
AAGATTTATAATCTTGAATAATAATATCTAAAAACTCATCGACTTCTTCCGGATCATACCCGCGAACTTTTTTACTGAAATCTTTATCGACGATTTCTCTTTGAGTTAATGTTCTCACTACTGTCACCTCATCAGTCAATTGGTTATTTCTTTATATATCCTATCACAAATGATAGAAAGTTAAAAGGGAAACTTCCATTTGCTCCTGGCCTTGAGCGCCTTCAATTACAAGTTTATTCTTCATTTAATAAATTCTGTCTAAAGTCTTCACTTGATTCTTGAAGCTCTTGAATAAAGAAATCTATTTCTTCAAAGGATGCAAGATGTAATTCATATTCTGATTGTTTTTGATATTGCAGAATTAAATCATATAAAAATTTGGGCTTGCCTGCTGCTGAGGCTTCATACATGATGTCATACACTAAAAATGCACCATCTGTATTTCGGATATTAAATACTTGATTTGCATTTAATTGCGCTGGCGATTCATAACCCTTATTGGAAGTATAATTTACATAATCTGCTTCATGTGTGACACGTTCCAGCAATCCTCTATTCACTTCATTCCATTTTTCTCCAAAAGAAGTATAAGGTAAAATGACTGCCAAATGAATTTCAGGATAATCTTCTTTTAATTCGAGCACTATCTCCCCAGCCCACAGCTCAACACCCAATTCTCCTCCTATAATAAACCATTCCACACCATTTTCAATAAATGTAATGATGCGGTTCTTTAAAAACTCTCTTAAAAACTTATATTTAGGATCCGTCTGCTCAAATATATTTAATTCATAAGACCGATAACCACTAATTAATAAATTTTTCAAGATGTCACCTCCACCTTTTACGAACACATATTTGTCTGGTATTATTATCATATATAAAAAAGAGAGGATGAGTCCACTGAAAATTCATTATCCAAATGGACAACCTTACCATTATAATGCGAATGATATTAATAAAAAGAAAAAGGACAATACCTTAAATTATAGTGGTCGAGGAATGTCTCTTGAAAAAGACTTAAACTTAACGAATGAACAATACCGAAATGAAAACATAGCAGTTATTCATAAAAAGCCTACCCCTATACAAGTCGTCAAAGTAGACTATCCAAAAAGAGAAGCGGCTAAAATTACAGAAGCCTATTACAGACGGTCATCAACAACTGATTATAATGGGGTTTATAGAGGTTATTATCTGGATTTTGAAGCGAAAGAGACAAAAAATAAAACTTCCTTTCCATTGAATAACTTTCATGAACATCAAATCAATCATATGAAACAAAGCAAAGCGCATGGCGGCATTTGCTTTACTATTTTACGTTTTTCTACGCTGGATGAAATCTATCTACTCCAATCCGATTTTCTATTTAAATGGTGGGACCAACAGTTTCAAAAGAAAGGTCGCAAATCCATTCCATTATCCGCCATCCGCAAAGAAAGTTATCGTATCGAGTATGGTTTTAATCCTAGAATTCCTTACTTGAAGATCGTTGACCGATTAATTGATCAAAAATAGAAATAATCCAGAAGAATTCATGTTTTTATTTGCATATTAGATGACAAATGCGTTTTTTTATACTAATATACTATAGGTTTATAAGAAGAAACCTTTAGATTTTATGACGACTATTAAGAGAAGGTGATGAAGTGTCAAAGTCTAATAAAGAAGCTATGTCTCGATCTGAAAGAAAAAAACGAAAAAACAATCAAAAGAAAAAATCGAATAAAATGGGCTTAGGTAAGAAAATTCTCCTGGGTATTTTAGGTGTTATATTAGCCATTGGAATTGGAGGGCTCGGTTTATTTACTTATTATGCTTCAGCTGCTCCTGAATTAACGGAAGAAGACCTCACGGGGACTTATGCGGCTGAGTTAGTCGATATGAACGGTGATGTTTTCTATACACTAGGCGGTGATGAAAGAGAATACGCTGCAGCAGAAGAATATCCACAAGTTCTGATTGATGCCGTTATGGCGATAGAAGATCAACGTTTCGAAAATCATATTGGGATTGACCCTATTGGTATCGCTCGTGCGGCTGTGGGATATGTTACCAATGCTGGGGAAATTGTAGGCGGCGGAAGTACTGTCACTCAACAGTTAATTAAACTCTCCGTTTTTTCAACCAAACAAGAAGATCAAACCTTAGAACGTAAAGCTCAAGAAGCTTGGTTAGCTATTCAGCTTGAACAAGAACTCTCTAAAGAACAAATTATGACATTATATTTAAATCGAATCCACATGGGTGGAAATGTCTATGGGGCTGCAACGGCTGCTGAGGAATACTATGGAAAGCATGTGAGTGAATTAGAACTTCATGAAGCTGCCTTATTTGCTGCTATGCCTAAAGCGCCTAACTTTTATAATCCTTATGTCAATGTTGAAGCGGCAGAAGAACGACGTAATCTTGTCCTAGACCAAATGGTCGATTTCGGTTCAATTACACAAGAAGAAGCTGATGCTGCGAAGCAAATTCCAGTGACTGAAGGATTACAAGAACCAGAAGAAGACGAAAACACGTTAGTCTTTGACGCTTACTTAACAGCTGTCATTGACGAAGTCGAAGAAAAAACGAATTTTGATCCGTATACTTCAGGAATAACCATTTATACAAATTACGATCCAAATGCTCAAGAAATTTTATACCAAACGACAAATACAAATGATTATGTGAATTTTCCGAATGACGAAATTCAAACGGCTGCGACTTTAGTTGATTCAACAACAGGTAAAATCACAGCGATGATTGGTGGGCGTAATTTAGAAGGACAACTTTCGACGAATCGTGCAACTGATTTAGATCGAAGTGTCGCTTCTACTATAAAACCATTAACTGTTTATGGCCCAGCGATTGAATTTTTACACTACTCAACATATGAACAAGTTGTAGATGAACCGTACTCTGTGGGGAACTGGTCGCCAAGTAATTATGATAATAGCTTCCGTGGTCAAATGTCCATGCGTGAAGCGCTAGTGGATTCAAGAAATATCCCTGCTGCAAAATTCTTTAACGAAGAAGAACATTTAGGCAATCACCACGCAGAAATTTCCGAGTTCCTTGAAGGATTAGGCATCGATGTTTCCGAAATATCTCCCGGTGCTGATGGATTAGTTCCTTCTAGTGCTTTTAATGGAACCATGTCCCCTGTTGATTTAGCTGGTGCGTATGCAGCTTTTGCGAACCAAGGTGTTTATACTGAACCTTATACCGTCACAAAAATTGTTGATGTGGATGGTCAAGAATATGATTTAACCCCAAGTTCAAGCAAAGCAATGGAAGAATACACAGCTTATATGATTAATGATATGTTAAAAGATGTTATCTCATATTATAGTGCTGAATTAACGATTCCTGGATATATTCATGCAGCAAAAACAGGTACAACAAACTATACTGAGGAACAAATTACCGAAGCAAATATACCATCTGATGGTGTCCCTGATAACTGGGTAGTCGGTTACTCCCCTTATTATACAATGTCTGTATGGGTAGGCTATGACCAACAGTTTGAAGAAGGAAATAGTTTAGTATACAGCGATGGTTCTCGTCGATTAGCCCGCTATATCTACCAAGCGGCAATGAGTCGTATTGTAGAAGGTTTAGAAGAGAGAGATTGGCAACAGCCGGATTCTGTGGTGGAACGAACTGTCGTTGATGGTTCAAACCCTCCTCTACTTGCTCCAGAAGGCAGTAGTGGGACAGTCACTGAGTTGTTTGTTCGTGACAATCAACCAACAGAAGTTGCAGAACCAGATTATGAACTAACTGCACCTACTGGTTTAAGTGCTCGTTACTCTGCTGCAGAAGATACCATTCAGGTTTCATGGGATTCGTACGAATTACCGGAAGATGTCGATGAAGATGTTGAGTATGTGATTTCTGTCAACGGACAAGAAAGTGTCCAAGGAAGTACAGGCTTCACCATTCCAAATCCGCCAAGAGAATTGATTCAAATCTCTGTTGCAGTAAGGGTAGCTGGTGAAACAGGCCCTGCTGCTCAAGTCGAACTTGTCGTTCAAGAACAAGAAGAACCTGAGGACACAGAGGAGCCGGACGATACAGAAGAACCGAACGAATCCAGTGAACCAGACGAATCCGAAGATTCAGAAGATACTGATGACACAGACGATGGTCCACCGCAAAATGATGAAAATGAAGAAAATCAAAACGGTGGCAATAATGGAGATACTGACAGTAATGGGAATGGAAATAATGAATCAGAAAACGGAAATTCTGAAAACAATTCAGAGAATTCCAATAATTCCCAATCTAACCAAAGAAGAAGCCGAACCACCAATGAAAATCAAGATGAAGATGACGATTCAGATAACTGATGATTGATAAAACATTTAAAAAGGTCATACGACAACCAAGTACTGGTTTCGTATGACCTTTTTGATTTCTTACAAAAGTGTCTTAAGCTTTCATCTTATCTTTAACATATCCTTGTTCATATAACTCTTTTCGTAAATCAAGCATAGACGTGTAAGTGGTGAGGATATAAACTTTATCGGTTTCAGCCTTTTTTATCGCTTCTATAATGGCCTTTGAATCTTCTAACGGCTTGAGTGCATCGTAAGCAAAACCTGCCTTAACTAAACGATCGGTTAACTCTTCTTTCCTCGTTCCAGATACAAAAGTATCTTTTACTGGCATTTTTATTATTTTTTCAAAATCACCATCTTGGATCCAAGATATATCTCGTCCATCGGCTAAATTGTCATTCAAGATAGTCACCAGAGTAAAATCTTCTGTTTCCAAGTCTAATAAATTGATGACTTCATTTAAACCGACTGCATTTTTTACCAGATTGATATGGACTTCTTTCCCATCAATTTCAATTAACTCTTGGCGTCCAAACATACGGTTTACAGTGTTTAATCCCTTCGCTATTTCGTTCTCAGATACATTAAAATATCGACCAATGGTATATGCGGATAGCGCATTATAAACGTTATATAAGCCGGATACTGGAATTGTAAATTTGTAGCCATTCACTAAGAATGTAGCACTCTCGGTATTCATCTCAACGATGTCTTCTACTTTATTGGACAATTCAGGTCTTTTCAAATCACAATTCGGGCAATGATAGTCTCCTAGATTACTATATATCCAAGTCTTATATTGAAGCTGAGTTCCACATTTTGGACAAGTATCTCCTTCGATTGGTTGTTTTAAATCCTTGCGTTGATCCTCGATATCAAAACCAAAATATTCTTTTGGATTATCCGTCAACTGACTGTTTAAAATAGGTGCATCTCCATTTAACATGAGCAGAGAATCCGGCGCTTTGGCTGCTCCTTCTAAAATCAGATTATATACTGCTTCTGGGCTACCATGACGATCCATTTGATCTGGGAAAATGTTTGTGACTAGAATCGCCTTTGGCTTTATGTATTCTGTCACTCGTCGAAGACTGGCTTCATCCACTTCAAGAACAGCAATTTTATCTTTCTTTTTTCGATTATGTGCATCTTCTAAAAAGCTGGAAACGACACCTTGCAACATATTTGAGCCTGTATCATTTGTTAGGACATGATCATATTTTTGTTTCAAAATATTTACCGTTAAAGAAGTGGTCACTGTCTTCCCGTTGGTACCGGTTATCATCACAACTTCATAATCTTCCGCTAATTCTTTCAATAAGTCTGGGTTAATTCTCGTAGCGACTTTTCCTGGTAAGCTAGATCCTCCATTGGTAAAAGTCTTAAGAAACCATTGTGTAAAT
>DATGSY010000268.1:0-8242 GCA_035302125.1 Atopostipes sp. | reverse complement strand
ATCCGGGTCAACAATTATGGGAGGAATCTTAATTGGAACAGACCGCCCCATCGCCGCTGAATTTTCTTTCTTCATGTCGATTCCGGTGATGCTTGGTGCAAGTTTGGTTAAGTTAGTCGGCTTTGGGTTTAGTTTTACACCCGAAGAACTGGTCGTTTTAATTGCAGGATGTATTACTTCTTTTATTGTTTCCATCTTTGCGATTAAGTTCTTAATGAGCTATATCCAACAAAACGACTTTAGCTCATTTGGCTGGTACCGAATTATTGTTGGAGCATTAGTTATTCTATACTTTAGTTTAGCTGGATAACTTAATCTAATTGATTTTAAACGAACAGTCAAAAGGCTGTTCGTTTTTTATTTGAAGACAGCTTCGTTTATTCGTCATTAAATAATTATTTGACGAATAAATTAGGCTTGTTCGTCATTAGATGACAATTTGACGAATAAACAATTATTGTTCGTCAAAAAGTAAAAAGATGACGAATAAACCCAATCTGTGTTGATAACAGCCAAAAACCGACAGGGATGTTTTGTGAACATTTCCCTGTCGGTTTATTGATTGCTTATTTTGTTTTTAAAATCGATTCACGGTCAACCAATTGGACCCCTTTTCCAGGTGCTGCATAAGAATGTACTTGCCATATTTCATCTGCATATTGCTTAATCGTGAAATCTGAAGAAAATGGTCCGCTTTCTGCGATATTGTATAACACTTTTTGATTCCAAGCTTTTTCATCCGCGTATAATTCATCGATTCTTTCATGCGCCTCAACATAGGAGTTGAAATCTTCTAGCACAAAATATTCATCCCCGTAATGGACCAGAGAATTAAAGACCGACCGCCCTTCTTCTTCAGCTCCAGGAAGTGTCCCATCGATTAAGGCATTTAAGACTTTATGGATTCTTTCATCCGTTTGATAAATCTCATTTGGATGATAATGCGGTCTTAACTCATTCACTTCATCCGCATTCAACCCGAATAAAAACATGTTTTCATCGCCTACGAGTTGATTGATTTCTACGTTTGCGCCATCAAGGGTAGCAATCGTCAACGCACCGTTGGACATGAGTTTCATATTACTGGTGCCGGAAGCTTCTTTTCCAGCTAAAGAAATTTGTTCACTGACATCCGCTGCCGGAATAATCTTTTGTGCATAAGAAACCCCATAGTTCTCCACAAAAACAATTTTCAACTTGTCTCCAACTTCTGGGTCATTGTTCACAACTTCGGCAAGGGTATTGATGACTTTAATGATTTCTTTGGCATACGTATAGCTAGGCGCCGCTTTCGCTCCAAAAATAAATACCCGCGGCTGTACCTGAGCATCCGGATTTTCTTTGATATACAGATACCGACTTAAAATATGCAAAGCATTTAAATGTTGGCGTTTATACGCGTGGAGTCGTTTAATCTGTACATCAAAAATAGCATCCGTTGATATCTCCAAATCGTATTCTTCCTTGACCATTTGCGCAAAATCTTCTTTGTTTTTACGCTTGATAGCTGCTAGATCTTTTAATGTATCTTCGTCGTCAATGAAGCCCTTAAGTACTTTTAACTCAGAAGGGGAAGTTCGCCATTGTTCTCCGATCTTCTCATTCAATAAAGCAGATAGTCGTTCATTCGCTTGATGTATCCATCGTCGATGGGTGATTCCATTTGTTTTATTGTTAAAACGATCTGGATATAGCGAATAAAACGCATGTAACGTGTCACTTTTTAAGATTTCCGAATGCAAACGTGCCACACCATTTACACTGTAACTACCAATAATCGATAAATGAGCCATGTGCACCATGCCCTCTTGAATAATGGCTGTTTCATGGGCAGCGACTTCACCATAAAGCGGCTTGACTTCTTCAATATGGCGACGATTAATTTCTTCAATAATCAAATAAATTCGCGGCAATAACTCTTTGACCATTTCCACAGGCCATTTTTCTAAAGCTTCTTGGAGTATCGTGTGGTTGGTATAACTGCAAACTTTCCTTGTAATTTCCCAAGCACTTTCCCAACTTAAATGCTCTTCATCTAACAAGATACGCATCAATTCAGGTATCGCTAGTGCTGGATGTGTATCGTTAATGTGAATGGAAACATATTCCGGAAGCTTCGTACGCGGTTCATTATACTTATTGAAATGCTTCATAATGGATTGAATACCCGCCGAGACCATAAAATATTCTTGTTTCAATCGCAAGAGTCTTCCCTCATAGTCTGAATCATCCGGGTATAACACTTGAACGATTTCATCGATTTCTCGTCTCGATTCAATGGTGGTGTAGTTACTTTCTTCTTCTTCTGGAACTTCTGCCGACCATAAGCGGATGTTATTGACCATATTGTTTCGATACCCGACTGCTGGTGTATCATAAGGAACGGCTAGGATATTTAACGTATCTTCATATTGAGGAATAAGGTGCCCTTGTTTATCTTCTTCCATCCAAACTTTTCCACCCATACGTACAATAAACGAAGACTGCTCATTTCTGGTTTCCCATACGTTATTTCTTCGCAGCCAATGGTCAGGAACTTCTACTTGATGGCCATCCACAAATTTTTGTTCAAACAACCCATACTGGTAACGGATGCCATTTCCGTGCCCTGGGATTCCTAACGCAGCAAAAGAATCCATAAAGCAAGAAGCGAGTCGGCCGAGTCCACCGTTCCCAAGCGCAGGATCTACTTCTGCAGCTTCCAATTGTTCATAATCTAAATCGAGTTCTTCCAAGCCCTCACGAACTGTGTCCAAAAGTCCTATTTTATACAAATTATTTGTTAATTGCTGGCCTGGGAGGAATTCCATCGAAAAATAAAAAACTTGTTTTACTTTTTCTTCTTTATAATGTTTTCTTGTATTTCGCCAGTCTTTATATAAATAACTGCGAACTAAACTGCCTAACACATGATATTGTTGTTCTACAGTGCCTTCCGTATAATCAGAAACGTACATTACTTCAAAGAGGTCCTTATAATTCGCCACGAAATCTTTAACCGTTATTGTCATTTTATCCTCCACTGAAATGGTTATTTTATTTTGAACCTTAAAAGGCAAGATATTTATATTGATCCGTATATGCACGAGCGGCTTTTTCCCAACTGTTATTTTCTTTCATGGCCTGAATGACCAAACCTTCCCATTGGTCAGGGTGATCCGAATAAACGAGAATCGCTTGATCAATAACATCCAACATCGTTTCGGCATTAAAATCATAAAATGAAAAACCTGTTCCTTCACCGGTTTCATGATAATAAGGTTTCACCGTATCCACTAATCCCCCTACTTCATGGACAATCGGCAATGTGCCATAACGCATGGAATTCATTTGACTCAATCCACACGGCTCGAAAGCTGATGGCATCAAGAACATATCGCATCCGGCGTAAATATGCTGGGCTAGATTGACATCAAAATCGATAATTCCTTGGAACTTCTCCGGGTACTTCTCAGTGAAATGACGAAAAGCCTCTTCAAAATAAGGTTTCCCCGTCCCAAGAAGTACGAGTTGAACATTCCGATACGCCAGCAATGCTTCCAGACTGTCAAGAATTAATTGAATCCCTTTCTGCTCATCGAGTCTCGTGACCACACCAATCAGCGGGATGTCCGCTTCCACTGGCAAACCTACTCGTTCTTGCAAAGCAGCTTTATTTTCTGCTTTACCGCTTAAATCATCAATCGAAAAAGTAGCAGGAATGGTCTCATCAGTTTCCGGATCATAGGTATCGTAGTCAATTCCATTTAAGAGTCCCACTAATTTATTGTCCACTTTTTGTAGGTCTTCATGCAATCCCATACCAAATTCTGGTGTTTGGATTTCATTGGCATAAGTTGGACTTACTGTGGTTACTAAATCAGCATAATAGATACCGCCTTTTAAGTAATTCACCTCATCATAATACTTCAGTCCGTGTTCGTGAAACGCATCGTATCCAATCCCAAACAAATCAGACAAGACATATTGGTCATAAATCCCTTGAAACATCAGATTATGAATCGTTAAAACTGTACGGATATCTCTTAATTTAATTTTCCATTGGTACTTATCTTTTAAAAGCACTGGAATCACAGCAGTTTGCCAATCATTGACATGGAAGATATCTGGAATATAATCGACCACTTCCAACATTTCAATGGCAGCTAACTGGAAGTAAGCGAAACGTTCTGCATCATCCCCATATCCATAGAATTCAGGTCGATCAAAATAAAACAGATTATCTATGAAATAATAAGTGACCCCATTTTGTTCCAACTTTTTGATGCCACAATGTTGATTGCGCCATCCGACCTCTACTGTGAACTCCGCTACATCTTCCATTTTTTCTTTGTATTCTTCAGGGATTATCTGTACAAAATAAGGCAGCACAACGCGAACTTCATGGCCTTGTTTAGCGAGTTCTTTAGGTAATGCGCCGAGCACATCACCTAAACCCCCACTTTTAAAAAAAGGTGCACATTCCGTTCCAGCAAACAATAACTTCATCGACATCATCCTTCCACTATCTCACCAGAAGATAAGACGCGCGCGTCTTTTGGTACAACGACTGGATTTTCACGAGTACCTTCCAATTTTGCGCCCTTTTCAACATGCACATTTTTATCAAGGATGGCATAATTCAACTCAGCGTCTTCATCAATAAAGCAGCTTTGTAAAATAATTGAATTCTTTATTTTAGCATTTTGACAAATCGTATTTCTTCGTGATACTAAGGAGTCTTCTACCGTTCCATAGACTTCTGAGTCATTTGCGAAGAGCGAATGTCTAACCTCTGAATCTGTTCCATAATAAGTGGGCGCTGAGTTTTTCGATTTAGTAAGTACAGGGGACTGTCTGTAGAACAAGCTATTGAAGTTGTCTTCCTCTAACATATCCATATTGGCTTCGAAATAGCTTGGAATATCTTCGATAGCTTTTAAGTAACCAGTATATTCATATCCTTTTATACTTGTCTCTTCGTTTGGAATGGCATAGCGCAGTATATTATTTACAGAAACCAGTTTTTTATCGCGTTTTAGTTGCTCTAGATAATCCAAAAAGACATCTGTTCGAGCAATCAAAAGATCCAATCCAAAAGCAATGGTTTCAGAGTTATAAGGTATATCAACTAAAGGTGTAATTCCAGTTATTTCTTTTTCTGGTCCATCTTCAAAATGATAATTTTGATACGTGCTATCTTCTGTACAATAATTTCTTGGCATTTTTTTATAAGCAACAGTTAGATCTGCATTTTCATCCTCGTGGAAGTTCGTCATTGAATCGAGTTGCACATTCGCTATAATACTAGAGCCCATTAAAAGGACATAATCTGATTTCGCCATTGTAATAAACTTCTCATGGTCATCGTAGTATTCTTCGTAGCCTTTATCGTCAAGTAAAAGCTCAGCTTTTAATCGTACTTGAGAGTGTGTAAAGACTCCACCACCCGCTTGGTTATCTAAGCCCCAACTTGTACCAGAACGGATGTGGTCATATAATGACCTTCCAGATCCAGCAATAAAAAGAGAGGCTGAACGAACTTTTGCATTAAATAAGGCTGAAAATGGAAAATCAATTAAACGATAACGGCAAGCAATGGGTAAACTGGCCACCGGTCGTTTTTCAGTCAGAGGCAATAATTTATCTTCTGGTTCTACTAAGTTCAATATGGCTGCATATTTAGTCCTCATCCTTATAACCCCCTACTCTTTCTTCATTACCCACTACTGCGATATTTCCTTGCTCTCCGATTAATTCAACCCCATCATACAACCTTGCATTTTCACCAAGGATGGCTTTTTCGATATAACAGTTTTCACCGATTACTGTATTTGGCATAATGACACTATCTTTCACCACTGAACCACGTCCTATTTTCACATTTGTACTCAAAATGGAGTGATTCACTTCACCAGCTACATAACAGCCGTCTGTAATCATTGAATCGGTTACTTTTGCATCTTTTGTGATTTGCTGCGGGGTTGTGTTATGCGTTTTTGAAAAGATTCTCCAAGAAGAATCTCGAATGGCTAGGTCATGGTGCGGGTCCAAGAATTCCATGTTTGCTTCCCACAGACTTTCAATCGTCCCGACATCTTTCCAATACCCATCAAATTGGTAAGCATAAATCGCCTCACTGTTTCTCAAGTAAGCTGGAATAACATTATGGCCGAAGTCATCCATCGGTTGCCCTTTAGAGACGCTGTCTTCTAAATATTTTTTCAATCGAGACCATGTAAAGATGTAAATACCCATCGATGCGAGATTGGATTTTGGTTTTTCGGGTTTTTCTTGGAACTCCACAATGCGTCCTGTCTCATCCGTATTCATGATTCCAAAACGCGAAGCCTCTTCCCAAGGTACTTCCATGACTGCAATGGATAACAAAGCATTTTTCTTTTTATGGTATTCCAACATCTTTTCATAATCCATTTTATAAATATGGTCTCCTGACAAGACCAGAACATACTCTGGATTATATAAATCAATGTATTCAATATTTTGGTAAATCGCATGGGCCGTTCCTTTAAAGAACTTCTCCCCATCAATACTTGAGTATGGCTGCAATATCGTCGCACCACCACTATGACGGTCGAGTCCCCAATTTTCACCATTCCCAACATGCTCATTTAAAACTAAAGGTTGGTACTGCGTAACGACGCCTACTGTGTTGATATCTGAATTTGCACAATTGGATAATGCAAAATCAATAATCCGATAATTTCCTCCAAAAGATACTGCGGGCTTTGCGGTTTGTTTGGTTAACTTCCCTAAACGCGATCCTTGCCCTCCCGCTAATATCATTGCTACTGCTTCTGTTTTCATGTCATACGGAAGAAAATCTTCCTTCACTCCTTTACTATTGTTTGCCTCACCAACAACATTTTATTAAAAAAGTCAATCCCTCGTTAAATGACGAATATCCAGTAGTTCTACTTGACTCCGTTTTTATTTCTTTGGAACACCATAGACTCGTTTTGGAGCGAACACCACGACACTCATTGCCGGCAAAATGATTTCAACTGAATGTTCTTGATTATGCATCGGAGTTTCTTCAGTACGTAAAATCCCTTGCCCACTCGTCCAGACGCCGCCTAATTCTTCAAGTTCCGTATTCCAAACCTCTTCATACTGTCCTTTATAAGGAACACCTACTCGTACATGTTGTCTCTCGACTGGCGTGAAATTACAGCAAATGATTAAAAAGTCTCGAGGTTTTGTTCCTTTTCTCATAAAGAATAACACAGACTCTTCTTTGTTATCAGCATCCAAGATTTCAATACCTTCTGGACTGTGATCGCATTCCCACAACGCTCGGTTTTCTTTGTAAAAATGATTCAGTTTTTTTGTGAAATCCAAATGGGCAGCATTCATCTCATCGTCTAGACTTTGCCATTCTAAATCTTCATAAAACTTCCATTCTAAAAATTGACCGAATTCATTCCCCATAAAGTTCAGCTTTTTCCCAGGATGGAACATTTGATAAGATTGTAAGGTCCTCAAAGCTGCAAATTGATTATAGCGATCGCCAAATTGCTTATGCATCAATGATTTTTTGCCATGGACGACTTCATCATGTGAAAAAGGCAAAATAAAGTTTTCGTTAAAGGTATACATAAAGGAGAATGTGATTAAATTAAAGTGGTCTTTTCTAAATATCGGATCCATTTCAAAGAATTTCAGTGTATCGTTCATCCACCCCATGTTCCATTTGTAATTAAAACCAAGTCCGCCTTCACTCACTGGATGTGTCACCTTATCCCAAGCGGTACTTTCTTCAGCTGCCATGATGATGGAGGGATGTCTTTCGTAAACTTTGGTATTCAATTTCTTAATGAAATCAACACCTTCTCGGTTATGATTGCTTCCATCTTCATTCGGGGTCCATGGACCTTCATCATAATCCAGATACAACATATTACTAACGGCATCGACACGTAAGCCATCTAAATGAAAGGTTTCAATCCAAAACAACGCATTGGAGATTAGGTAACTATGGATTTGCTTTTTCCCTAAGTCAAAATTCAAAGTCCCCCAGCGATTATTATTGGCTTGGTTTGGATCGGCATACTCGTATTGTGGCGTTCCATCATAATACGCCATGCTATAGTCATTTCGATTGAAATGCCCTGGCACCCAATCCATCAAAACACCAATGCCTGCCTGATGTGCTGCTTCAACAAAATCTTGAAACTCTTCAATCGTTCCGTATTTTGAAGAAAGCGCAAAAAAACCTGTTGGTTGGTAACCCCAGCTGGCA
>DATGSY010000267.1:0-5389 GCA_035302125.1 Atopostipes sp. | reverse complement strand
CCATAAATATCGCCAATCACTACAACCATCGACTTTTGCAGCATAATAAATTTCATCGGGAATTGCTTCAAATGCTTCTTTTAAGATATAGATTGAAAAAACACTTGCCAAGAATGGTAAGAATAGCGAAGCATATGTATTGATTAATCCCCAATCCGATAAGGTTACAAAGTTTGGAATCGTGAGGAGTTCCCCAGGAACCATCATCGTTGAAATCAAAAGAACAAATAATAGATTTTTTCCATAAAACTCTAATCGAGAAAAAGCAAATGCGGCTAAAATCGTTGTGAAAAGTTCGCCAAGTGTAGAAATGGTTGTGACAATCACACTGTTTAAAAAGTATCGTCCAAAAGGAGCAGCTTGCAGCGCTTCTTCATAGTTTTCAACTTGAAAAATACTTGGAATCCATACAGGCGGCATAGCGACTGCTTCACCAGGTGTCTTCAATGATGTAGAAATCATCCAGAAAAAAGGAAGCAGCATAGTAATCGCTCCTAAGGCCAATAAAACATAAATAAGAATATCTAAAGATTTATTTTTCTGTTGCTGAGTCACTGTTTTTCTCCTTTCTTAATTGTAAATAAAGCGTCTAGTAATCCATCGCTGGAGTAAGGTAAAAATCAGAATAATAAAGAACAAAACAATACCGGCAGCCGTTGCTACCCCATATTGATATTCAGTATAGAACTTCTGATAAATGTAAAAGACCATTGTCAATGCTGAACCTGCTGGACCGGGTCTCCCGGAGAATAAAGAAAACACTTCTGTAAACACTTTGAAACTATTAATGACCCCAATAATACTTACAAGCAAGATATAAGGACTGAGTAAAGGAATTGTTATATTCGTAAATTGTCTTAAATTATCAGCCCCGTCGATTCGGGCCGCACGATAATAATTTTCGTCTATATTATTTAAGCCGACAATAAATAAGATGATATTATATCCAAGACCTTTCCAAATACTCATAATAATCAAAGCAGGCAAGGCCCAATCAGGGTCTGTCAACCAAGCAATCGGATCAATACCGATAAAACTCAGAAAGTAGTTAATCAAACCATATCGGGTATGGTAAAGCCAGTTCCAAACGATCGAAATCGCAACGGTACTTGTCACAAAAGGCAAAAAGTAAACCGAACGGAAGAAATCCGATAAGAATGTAATCCGATTCAACATAACGGCTATAAATAAAGAGATCACGATGGATGCGGGAACCACACCCAAAACAAAAATAAAGGTATTACGAATGGCCGTATAAAAATCAGGATCTGCAAAAATCTCAAAGAAATTGACTAAACTATATCCACCCACTTCGCCTGTGAAGATGTTGTAATCTTCATAAAAACTCATCGCGAGCGATTTAAAAATAGGATAAATATTAAAAATCCCAATAAAAATTAATGCGGGGGCCAAATATAAAAGAGCTTTTAACGTACTCTTCCATGTGGGTTTTTGCATCATGCTTGAACACCTCTTTGGATGGTCTGACCATTTTTATCAAAAAGCAATAAATCTTCTTCTTTTACGGCCAGATGAATTGAGTCTCCTTGTTCGTGCACAAAACCTAATTCAGTCGCCACAATATCGCCTAAAATTGTATCGACATGTACTGTGACATTTTTACCAATCACTTCGACAAAACGAACGGTACCGGAGATTAACGCTTCACTTTCAGAATCTACTTCATAAAGATTCTCAGGACGAATGGCAATCGTTTCAGCTTCTTGTAGGATTTGGTCATTTATATTCATCGATGTAAGGTTTAATGCTTTATCAATCGCCATGGAATTGATAATTGGCGTTCCCAAGAATTGTGCGACGAATAAGTTGCTTGGGTAATTATATAGATCGGTTGGTGTACTGTATTGCTGTATGTATCCTGCATTTAAAACCATAATATGATCTGAAATAGATAATGCTTCTTCTTGATCGTGTGTCACAAATACAGTGGTTACGCCTGTTTCTTGTTGAATGCGACGAATTTCTTCACGCATCTCAATACGTAAACGCGCATCCAAGTTGGATAAAGGTTCATCCATTAACAACAAAGAAGGTTGTTTTGCTAAAGCGCGTGCGATAGCGACACGTTGTTGTTGCCCACCAGATAACTCTCCGGGTCTTTTATTGATGTGATCTTCAATTTTCACGAGTTTTGCCAATTCCATTGCACGATCTGCCCGTTCTGCTTTAGGCATTTTTTGCATTTTTAATGGAAATTGGATATTTTCTGAAACAGTCAGGTGCGGATATAAGGCATAGTTTTGAAAAACCATCCCCACTTTACGATCAACTGCATCTAAGCCTGTTACCTCTTTATCTCCAAAAAAGATTTTCCCACTGTTTGGGAAAATTAAACCTGAAATCAACATTAAAGTGGTCGACTTTCCACATCCACTTGGACCTAGTATAGTAACCAATTCGTTTTCAGGGATTTCAAAATTAATGTTATCCAAAACCGTATTTTCTTCAAAAGCCATGTTTACATCTTCAAATCTTACCTGCAATGATGCCACCTCTTCATACAATTTTTTTAGTGCATTAGTCACGGTCGTCACTGTTCACTGGCAAATGTTTTTTACCAGTAGTTAAGTATAGCCGATACCCAAACTTATGTAAATGCTTCCAACGTAAATTTACTGTTAAATTATTTTGTATTTCTTTACATATATTTAATCGTTCTTAATGAACTATACACGAACAATAACTGGTTGTAAATACACATTTTATATAATTGTTCGTTTTCATAGATATAAAAGTTGTTCAATACATAATCTACATCTCTTTTGTAAACTTTTAGTAAGCTTCACTTTAACTTTTCATTAAATCGCTCTTACTTAAAATTATGGTTATAAAAAAAGAGCTGAGACATTACGCTCAGCTCCCAATTGGTTTTATTCATTTGCATTTAAAGCTTTCATACTGTCATCCGCATTGAGTGCATCTAATAATTTACGTTTTGCTTCTAGAAATTTCGGTTCAAAAATCACTTTTTCAATATCTTCGATTTCAAAACTTGTATCCAACTCGTAACTGATGGTCCCTGGTTGGCCCGAAATAACATAGACTCGATCTGCTAACAGCATCGCTTCATCAATGTCATGCGTAATCAGTAAAGAAGACCAGTCCATTCTTTTTCGCGTTTCAATAAACCACTGGTGTAACTGACGCCTTGTAAAGGCATCTAATGCACTGAATGCTTCATCGAGTAGTAACCACTGTCTTTGGAAAGCAGCCGTTCGCAAGAAAGCAATTCGCTGCCGCATTCCTCCACTTAATGCATGTGGATAGTAATCTGCCCACTTGGACATTTCAAATTGCTCTAATAAATCTAACGCTAACTCGCGGGCTTCAGTTTTAGTATCTCCAGCAATAATTCTTGGCAACATAATATTTTCAGCCACTGTATAATGCTGATAGAGCATATCTTTTTGAAGCATATAACTAATTTTTCCTTTAATATTTTCAGAGCCTTCTAGTGAAATGACACCTTCTTGAAGTGACAACAAACCGGTAATAAGTTGAAAAAGCGTTGTCTTACCCACGCCACTTCGACCAAGAATAGCGACCGTTTCGCCTTCATTTACGTGTAAATTGACATCTTTTAAGACTTGGTGGTTCTCATAGGAAAAGCTGACATTCTCTACGTTTAACATATCACTCACCTAAAAATTCATTCGTGAATAGCGTATCTTCCGTTAAGTCCGTTTCGATTAATTCATTTTCCAATAACCAAGTATAAAAAGCATTCCATCGATCTTCTTCAATCATTCCCCAATTTTCAGAATTTTCGGCATACTGTTCACTAATCCATTTTTGCGAAGCCACCACAAAATCTCTTTGATCTTCTAATTCCGGTGCATTTTCGATCAAGAGTTCTGCTGATTCTTCAGGATTCTCCATCGCATATTGGTAGCCTCTTTTCACCGCTTGGACAAAAGCTTCTGCTTCTTCAGGGTTCGTTTCTAAATATTCGTTGTTCGCGATAATCACCGGTGAATAGAAATTTAGCTCTTCAGCGTAATCGGTAAAGTAAAAGAAATTCGTCGGTACTTCTTGATGTTCTGCCATAATGCCATCCCAAGCAAAGTAAATATTTGCAGAATCGAACATATCGTTCGCTAAGCCAACAACTGAATTATCCGCTTGGTTTGGAACGAGTTCAACTTGTTCAAAATCGCCGCCATCTTCTTCCATAATATGCTCTAGCAAAGCTAATTCGATCGGATCATTCCATGTACCATAAGATTTTCCTTCAATATCCGCGGCTCTTTCAATTTCATCCTCGGCATGTGAAATGATACCCGCTGTATTTTCTTCAATAATCGCTGCTACTGCTGTAACAGGAACCCCTTGTTCAAATCTTGCGGCTAGCATATCTTGGAAGTCTATACCAAACTGTGCGCTTCCAGTTCCGACTAACTCTGTCACACTTCCCTCAGGCGGACGACGAATCGTAACATCTAAGCCTGCTTCTTCAAAGTAGCCCATCTCTTCTGCCACAAATACACCTGTGTGGTTAGTGTTTGGCACCCAGTCCAAAATAAATTCTATTTCTGTTAAATCATTCGTATTTGTTGTTGTATCCCCTTCATTATCCGCTGTATCTTCTGATTGACAGGCAGCTAAAAAAAACAGTGCTATTGCTGTCAAACTTAATAATAAGAACCTTTTCATTTTATCCATTAAATCTTTTCATCCCCTATTTAAAATCTTTATACTGCCATGGTGTCATAGTTCGTTCAATCAATGCGACCAGTCCTAACAGAATCAAACTTACTCCCGAAATAACAACAATCGCCGCAAACATATTGTCGTAAGCAAAAGCATTTTTCGCGCGTATCATATAGACCCCTAGACCTTCAAAGCCACCTAACCATTCGGCAATGACGGAAGCAACAAAGGCATAAGACACACTAATTTTTAATCCACTAAAAAAGTAAGATAAACTCGCTGGCAGTTTAACGTGCCATAATATCTCTCGATAATTTGCCCCCATCAGTTTCAATAAATTCTCTGCATCTTCATCGACTGAAGCAAAGCCTTCTAACACGTTGATCACAATCGGAAACAAAGTCGTTAGAACGACCAGGACAATCTTAGGTGTCATATCGTAACCTAACCACAAGACCAGAATCGGCGCAATGGCTACTGTAGGAATCGTTTGACTCACGATTAAATACGGATAAAATGCTCTTCTTACCCAAGGAATCCGATCCATGCCAATCGCAAGAATAAATGCAATCAGGATGCCAATGATTAAACCAACTAATGCTTGAAATAATGTAATGGCACTGTTGTAAATTAACGCTTGCCATTCTTCGGTCAATGCCAGAATGATTTCACTTGGCGTTGGAATAATAAACTGAGGGAGCAAATTAAAGTATCCAGC
>DATGSY010000266.1:0-6907 GCA_035302125.1 Atopostipes sp. | reverse complement strand
ATCTTGGTGCACAATTCGACCATAATCCGGGGAGTCCATCGGTTGTTTCCCATAAAATGACGTAATTTGTGCTTTCATTTGTTGTAGAAATTCGCGATAATATTTTCTTGGAACATACACACTGTCCGGAGCGATGCATGTTTGACCGGCATTGAGAAATTTCCCCCACGCAATTTCCTTTATTGTCTCCTCATTCATCCCTGATTCATCCACAATGCAAGGATTTTTGCCCCCCCAACTCCATGACTACAGGCGTTAAATGCTGAGCCGCTGCTTGATAGACTTTTTTACCTACCGTTTGGCTGCCTGTAAAGAAAATAAAATCCCACTCCATATTCGTTAACGCTTGAGCGACTGCACTGTTTCCTTCAATGACAAAAAAGACTTCTTTGGGAAAATATTCCACTACGAGTTCATTTAATAAATGGCTCACAGCCGGTGCAAATTCTGAAGGTTTTAACACCACACCGTTGCCAGCTGCTAATGCCCCAATGACGGGCATTAAAGCTAATTGTAGCGGATAATTCCAAGGCGAAAAGACCAAGACACTGCCAAAAGGTTCAGCAGTCAGAACGGTTGTCTCTTTCCCGCTGAGCAACAATCGTTTTTTAGTCGCCGGTTTCATCCACGTCGATAGATGATTCATGACATAATCCAGTTGATTTAATAATAGAGCGATTTCTGAAGCATAGCTCTCCATGGCGGGTTTCCCTAAATCTTTCTTTAAAGCAGACAGCCAACGAGCTTCATGGTTGATGAGCATACTCTTCATCTGCTGAAGCATTTTTAGTCGTTCTTCTTCACCTTCATGCCCAAAATATTTGGCTCGTTTTCTTTGCTGTTCTCGTACTTCTTTAACTTTTTCACTGTCTAATTCCTTTACCATACAAATGACTCCTCTTACTTAACCGTTCCACTCTTTTGCTCTCTTTTTAGGATTTTATCGTGGACTTGCTGTCCGCTCAATGTCACCATCGGCATCCCGCCCCCAGGGTTTACAGTGCCCCCAACAAAATATAGATTTCCATATTTTTCGCTTTCTTTTGGATGTTTAAAGCCATAATTTTTCTTCCGGTCGGCAACAGTCCCGTAAATAGCGCCTCGATGAGAATAATAAGCTTTTTTAATGTCTTCTGGCACCCAGACATCTTTTGTTACAATTCGTTTTCTTAAATCGGTCAAGCCCATGTTTTCTAACTTCTCTAATACTCGTGTCTCAAACGCTTGATATTCTGCTTCTGTAAAAGGTTCATCCGGAATATACGGAATATGCGGTAGAATTTTAATGTTTTCATAGCCAGGCTTCGTCTGCGCTTCATCTGTTTTATTGACATTAACTAGATAGATTGTTGGATCTTCTGGTAATTCTTTTTTATTGGACAATTGTTCGAAATTCTCTTTTAAATCGTTGGAGAAAAAGAAATTGTGGTGTCTTAGTTGGGGATACTCACCCTTGACCCCTAAATGCAGGACGTATCCAGAACTCGCTGGTTCAAATTTCTTTTCTAGTTTTTCTAGAAATGGCTCTTCCTCGTTTAATAAGTATTGGTAAGCAGGGATGACTTCCATGTTTGACACAAAATAGTCTGCTTCAATAACGGTGCCGTCCGCTAATTTCGCTGCAATGATTTGGTCATTTTCTGTGATTAATTGTTTGACTTCCGTATTCTTATAGAAATGAACGCCTAATTCTTCCCCCAATTTCACAATCCCTTCGGCAATTTTATGCATGCCTCCAGGGACATACCAAATGCCTTGCGCATGTTGCATATAAATCATCATATTTAAAATGGCTGGAGCTTCATAGGGGGAGGAGCCTACATATTTCACGAAATAAGCAAGCATATCTCTCAGTTTAGGGTTAGAAATATATTTTTCAATGCCATCATACATGCTGACTAAGCCTTTCGTCATTTTTATAGCATCTTTTATCCCATGAAATTGAATGATTTCTGGAACAGTGTCTAACCCCTTATTAAAATACCCTTCTTCAGTTAACTCATACATGTCCTTGGCATAAGCCAGAAACTCCCGATATTCCTCTATATCTTGTTTGGTTAGGTGTTCATTCAATTTTTCCATCATTTCTAGATCGCCATACAAATCAATCATGGTATCGTCTGGAAAAAAAGAACGCCATTCATGAATGACTCGAACGGTTGGAATATAATCCTCCATTTTGACGCCACTCGTTGTAAAGAGTTTCTCAAATATGTGTTTCATGGTTAATATAGAAGGTCCTAAGTCGAAACCGAACCCCTCTTTTTCAAGTCGATTGAGCTTCCCGCCAAAATGGGCGTTCTTTTCGTATAAAGAAACTTCAAATCCACTTTGCGCTAAAGAGACTGCGGCAGAGAGACCGCCTAAGCCCCCGCCAACAATAGCAACTTTCTTTTTTTGATTCATTTCTAATCCTCCTGCTCTGGTTCACTACTTCTTAAGTTTAACTGATTATATAAAAAACTACGCATAGAAAGCTTAAGAAGGCCTGATTTTATTGTTTTATAAAATCGATAAGCTTATTAGTAACGATGCTTCATATTTTCGTTTAAAATGAGTATACAAAAAACTTATCAAAAGATAAGGAAATTTACTAATTTACTGAAAAGAGAGGAATCGATATGAATACGAAAATAAAAGCTTGGATAAACCTTGTTCTTTTATTGATCACTTTAGGGGTCAATTATTTAGGAGGCAGTGGCATCATTAACGATACTTCTCAAGGTGAAGTGTCGGATATGTACCATACATTAATTACGCCGGCAGGTTTTGCATTTAGCATCTGGAGTGTCATTTATGGTTTACTCCTCATCAGTCTGATTGTCCTGATTGTAAAACATGATGATGCGCATTATGGAAAAGCGATTGATCGGATAACGCCCTATCTTTGGATATCCTTCGTAGCGAATATGTTATGGATTATCACTTTTTCTTATTTGCAAATCGGCATTTCTACGATACTGATCTTTATTTATTTGTTTAGTTTAACCTTCATTGTTCGAGAGCTAGGGCAAATCAATCATCAAAGACGTTGGCTTTTGCCTTTGACTTTTGGTTTAAATACAGGGTGGGTATTTATTGCAACCGTCGTTAATGTTGCTACGTATCTTGTACAAATTGGCTGGAACGGTTTTGGCATGGCAGAAGAAACTTGGGCACTTATTATTATGATTGTTGCCTTTTTACTGGCTGTATTCGTACAATTTCAACTTAAAAATGCTGTATTCCCACTACCCATTGCTTGGGCTTTCTTTGCGATTCGTCAAGAACTGCAGGCAACCGGTTCATATGCGACCCTTGAAATGACTGCCTTAATCATTGCTGGTTTATTGATTCTTTTAGCTCTCTATTTTTTCATTCGAAATAAATTCAGCTTATACCCGCTACATGCTAATCGCAGAGTCGTTACGAGTGTTTAATGGTTTTCTTTCAAATTTCACTTAGTGATTGGAGGTTATTTAATGAGTATTTATGATATTGAGGTCCGCTTAGAAAATGGGGAGAGTTATACGTTAGATCGGTATGCTGGAAAAACGATGTTAATTGTGAATACCGCAACGAAATGCGGTCTTGCCCCACAGTTTGATGAGTTGCAGGAACTTTATGAAGACTATAAAGATCAAGATTTTATTATTTTAGGTTTTCCTTCCAACCAATTTAAACAAGAAGTAGATTCTGCAACAGAGGCTGCTGACTCATGTCGGAGTACTTATGGCGTCAGCTTTCCCATGCATGAATTGGTTGATGTGAATGGACAAACGGCACATCCACTGTTCAAATTATTGACAAAAGAAACCAAAGGTGTGCTTGGCCAGTCCATCAAATGGAATTTCACGAAATTTTTAGTCGATAAAAATGGCCAAGTGGTAACGCGGTTTGCGCCCACTTCTACCCCTTCTTCCTTTAAAGAGGAAATCGAAGCTGTTCTGTAAGTTCCTGCATGCAATTTGTAAGCAACAAAAAACAATGGAAACCGTTTGTTCAGACGGTTCCCATTGTTTTTTTACGCTATTTTTTAATCCTATTATCCAAAGAGTTTATCCAATGCGCCGCGAAGACGGTCTTGAAGCGTGGTTGGTTCTTCTATAATAATGTCTACATCTGGTTTTTCTTCCTCTTCCTCAGGCTCAGGATCTGGCTCAATTTTTTCAAAGATTTCTGAGGTATCAATGGGATTGTCCTTCACATAACGCTCACCTGCTTGAATAATCGGCTCGCTATCTCCAAACTCGAACAGCCCAGGTAATTTCACATCAAGGAAATACTGTAAATCTGCACTTGCGGATGTAATTTCTTCTTGGTCTTCAACCATAATATTAATGGCTCGCAAGGCGACTTCCAATCGTTTCTTAGCGGGTCTTGCTTTTTCCAATACAGGAATTCTGAGCGCAATCTTATATTCGATTTTTTCTTTGGAAAATAAGGCAGTTGGCGAATTCATCAAAACGCCCCCATCGACGAGTTGGTAATCATCGACGTCTACAGGGCTTAAAATAATCGGGTAAGCACTCGAAGCTAAACAGGCTTTAATTAAGGGAATGTCTCCTTCATAAAATTCAGCATCCTTATACCCTTTTTGGAAGTATTCTGGTTGATTAGAGAATATAATCATTTTATTGGTAATAATATCTACCGCTGGAATGGCTAGTGGTTTCGGTACATCCGAAAGCATGAATTCTCCGTACAACTCATTCACTGGACGGATAACCTCAGCCAATTTTTCTATTAACACCAATCCTAAAGGCTGCCTTAGTGAAAATAAACTGAAAAACGCTTGGGGACCAAATAAGCTGCTTTCTTCAATCGCTTGATCGGTTTCTCGGATAATTTCATATATTTCATCTGAGGTTAGAACACTAGCTACAGCCGCTGCTAAAAACGAGCCCATCGATGTACCAGCTACTGCATCAATTTCTATTCCTTGTCGTTCTAAGTCCGCATATGCAGCAACTTCAGCCCAAGCCTGAACGCCACCACCTGAAAAACTCAAACCTACTGATTTTTGACGATACTCTTGATTGTTCATATTTTTCCTCCTCACTACATGGAAAATTATCATTTAATGGTTTAATTCTTTTATTTACCTACACCATTTATTGTACAGGGAGAAAATCCTTTAAAAAACCAAGAAGGGCTAAAAGTCCTATATTATATGCAGATTGAATTTTTCTATAAAAAAATGCCTACTCAACTGTTCATTGAGTAGGTCATTTGATCATAGGTTATAAATTCAACTGATGAATCCACGCATCCGCAATTAATGCATGACCGGTCAATGTGGGATGAACCCCATCTTTTCCGGTATACGTTTGATAACCATTTTCAATTCCTTTTGCATGCATTAAACCATCTAATGGAATCAGTGCAGTATGGTAATCATTGGCGAGACGCCGTATGATTTGAATACGCGGGTCAAGATACTTCCGCCAATTTTGACGATCTTTTGGATAAGGCAACACAAAAGGTTCCATCAAAACAACACGAGCATCTGTACGATGTGCTAAAGATTTCAATAAATAACGATAATCTTCTTCAAATTTAGCTAAGTCTTCTTCCGTTTCTTGAAGACCGGTATTTATCGTCATTCCCACATCATTAATCCCAATCAATATGGAAACGACATCTGGGTTCAATTCCAAACAATCTTCTTCCCAGCGCTCTTTTAGATTAATCACTTTATCTCCACTAATCCCACGGTTGTAAAATGTCAAATCGTAATTCGGGTATTTATTAGCTAAATGAGCAGCAACTAGCATTGGATAGCCATGTCCTAAATCATCATCGTTTTCTCGATCGCGTCCAACATCTGTTATACTATCGCCAATAAAAAGAATGGTATTATCCGGTTCAATTTTAACTTGTTCTCTTTGTTTTTTATTCTCAATGTCTTGATCTAATAAATCATGTTTATCCATTTTATCACCATTTTTATATCAGAGTTTTTTCGATAAACTTAATAAAAGCCGCTTGACCTTCTTCGTCTGTTTTAAATACACCGGCATTTTCAAGGACTTCTACAAATACTTTACCTACAGCATTTTCAACAATTTTTCCCACATTTTCTTCGTTAATGGATGGATGATCATTTTTCAAGTGATCCGCCCATTCTTGGTGAATATCCGCTACTTTTTCTTTATTTCCGAGTAAAAAGTCTTCAACTTCTTTTAATTCTTCTTTCAAACGAGCCGGCAAAATAGCTAAGCCCATGACTTCAATCAAACCGATATTTTCTTTTTTGATGTGTTGTACATGTGGATAAGGATGGAAAATACCATCCGGGAACTCTTCAGAAGTTCGATTATTTCTAAGGACGATATCCAATTCAAACAGCTTGCCATTCATGCGTGCAATAGGTGTAACTGCATTGTGCGGTGTCTCCCCTGTATAGGCATGAATACCAACCGATTCATCGGAATATTCTTCCCATTCCACCATAATTTTTTCAGCTGCTTTAACAATTTTTTCAGCATTGTTACTACGCAGACGGATCACGGACATCGGCCATTTTAAGATACCAGCTTCCACATTTGGAGAGTCTTTCATTTCAAAACGATAAATATAATCCGCATCCTGGATGGGGAAATGGTGACGTCCACCCTGATAGTGATCATGACTTAAAATCGACCCGCCGACAATCGGCAAACCAGCATTGGAGCCGACGAAATAATGTGGGAATTGTTTCATGATTTCCATTAGATTTCGAATCGCCTGTACACCTACATCCATTGGCCGATGTTCAATCGCTAAAAAGATGGAGTGTTCATTGTAGTAAGCATAGGGAGAATATTGAAATCCCCATTCGTCTCCTTTTAAATCCATTCGTATGATCCGGTGATTCGAGCGTCCTGGGTGTGTAAGATTTCCAATGAAACCTTCGTTTTCCACCACAAGTGCATTTTTTGGATAA
>DATGSY010000265.1:0-4270 GCA_035302125.1 Atopostipes sp. | reverse complement strand
AAGCTCTAGACAAAAACGGAAGTATTGTCCAAAGACTTCTGAACTCTGGACAAAAGCGAGAGATAATGTCCAAAGACTTCAAATCTCTAGACATAAACGAGAGATAATGTCTAAAGTGACCATATTTAAATCAAAAAGGCGTCGAAAACTATTTTTTATCCATATTTTCCAATACTTCCGTGAAAAACTGAAGAAACTTTTCGCGGTCGGCATCGGTAAAAGGACTTGGGCCTTTTGTACGGCCGCCGCTTTTTCTTTGCATCGCACTGATATGGCGACTTTGAAGTAACTGATCAATATTTTCTTTAGTATAAGCATACCCTTTGTGGTGAATGACATGACAGCCTTTTGGCAAAAGCAAAGAAGC
Source organism: Atopostipes sp. (assembly GCA_035302125.1). Taxonomy (GTDB): domain Bacteria; phylum Bacillota; class Bacilli; order Lactobacillales; family Carnobacteriaceae_A; genus Atopostipes. The sequence goes on along the minus strand of DATGSY010000265.1, from coordinate 3,903 downwards.
CAACCCGTAATCTTGGGTCACTACAATGTCGTTTTTCTCAGCCAATTGCACAATTTTAAAGTCCGCCCGGTCTGCACCTTTCTCCACATACACAACCTTCACATACTCTGGATGTTCTTCAAAAGAGTAGTGGGCGATGCTGGATACAAGAACGACAGATAAGTCATGTTCACCAGCGAGTTGAATCACTTCGTTTTTTACCGGAGAAGCATCCGCATCGATAATAATCTTCATTAAATATCCTCTTTCTATGTATTTAACTTCTAAAAAATCGAGCATTTAAAGGACCTTTCTCTAAAACGCGGAGATAATGTTCCTTCAATTGTTCACCAACCCGTTCAATGCTTTTTTCAGAAACTTTTTGATAGCCTGCATCAACTAAAGAAGGGAACTCCTCTTTAAGCAGTCCTTCAGCAATCGCAATGAACGCATCTAGGTCGCTTCCTTTATAGATATTCTCCCCATGCACATAATCAGAGAAGACAGGAATATCTCGAACCAATGTATCGGCGTGACTAGCCAAAGCTTCTAATAAAACAATCCCTTCCGTTTCTTCATGCGTCAAAAAAACATACAAATCACATGCTTGGTAGGCCACACGCAAGTCTTCACGGTCTATGTAGCCTGGAAACTGTAAATTTGGCAATTCTGTTTTCAGTGCCGCAACCACATCTTTTGGTAGAAACTTAGGATCGGAATAGCCAAACCAGATAAAGTGATACTCCGGCAGTCGCTTCGCCATTTCCACAAAATCAAGGATACCTTTCCGCTTAATCGGAAGGCCCACAGACATAATCATTTTATCGTCTGGTTGAATCCCGTACTTCTCCCGAAAAGCGCGCACTTCTTCGGCACTCGCTTGCCAGTAATCCAAGTCAATGCCATTTGAAATGACTTCAATCGGTTTTTCTAACCCATAATTTTCGAGTAAGCATTTCGAGTAAGTAGAAGGTGTGAGGATTAAATCAGCTGTTTGGTAACATTTCTTAATCCACCAACCAAACAAAGAAGCGGCTGCATTCGCAAAAAGATAAGAGTTCCTGAAATCTTCTTTGGTCGAATGCGCGTGATAAACCACTGCTTTGCCTTGCTTTTTCGCTTTTTTGGCCTTTAAATAAGACAATGGGAAAATAGTATTAATATGGATGACTTCGTAAGGCGCATCAAAAGAAAAAGTATATGCAACATCCGCGGCATCCAAAGCCATTTTTTGGTGTTCGAGTGCACGTCCCACGCCGCTTTTTTTGATTTGTTCGTAATGATCACTGCATAAATAGACGCGCATCTAGCCACCACCTTGCCCTAAAAATTGAAAGAAGATATTCAAAAGCTCCACCATGCCGTAGGAATAAAGAAATAAAGTAAATGGTTTCCCAAGACTTAAAATCACCAAGTATTTTTTAAAAGAAATCGTTGAGAGCCCGGCTAGATAACACAAAAAATCAGCCGGAGATAAAGGAAAGAACATCCCAAACGTAAATAATCGATCAAAATACCTACCTTTATCCAACCAACTGACATATTTGTTCCATTGCTTATCGCTCACCAGCATCTCCACGAAAGGTCGGCCCAATTTTCTCGCTAAAATGAAATTCAACACCGAACCAATCATGATGCCTGTGAAATTCAAGAAAAAGCCGTGCCCCATCCCAAAAATCATAGAGCCCATGGGGATGGTGAGTGCTGCTGGAATAATGGGAATGACGGTTTGGACAATTTGAATCAAGATGAAACCAAAAGGTGCAGCCGGTCCCATGGCATTTAACAAATCCCTTAAAGCCGCTTCAGAAGTGAATATTTGATTTTGAATCCCCCAATAAAGTCCATAAACCGTTAATGCAATTCCCAGTATATTCAATAAATGTAAGCCAAATTGTATAAGTTCTTTAAAATTTAACGATAAGACATCGGACTGCGGGGACGGATGTTTTTCTGGTTTTTTCAAGGGTTTCTGCACCTCCATCTGTTTAATTGTTAATGCATGCGAAACATGAATTCAGGTTGATGAGCTTTGATGGCTCGCTCATAGATTCGACAAACGCGTTCTCCAAAAGCGGAAGAGGAGTAGTACGTCCAGGCAAATTCTTTCGCAAACGACGACATGAACTGCCGCGCTTCATCGTCTTTCATTAATTTGTATAAACACGACTCAAATTCTTTCAGTGAATGGTATTGATAGCCATTTTTACCATCCAGTATCACATTTTCTATCGATTCATCCGCTCGACACAAAGCCGGCAAACCGCTGGCGAGCGCTTCGATATAGGTCAATCCTTGTGTCTCGCTGGTTGAAGCACTGACAAAGATATCCGCCATGTGATAATACTTTGGAACATCCTCTGGTTCAATCATTCCGGTAAACCGGACTTGTTTTTCTAAATTCAAAGCTTTCACAGAAGCTTCTAAATCCTCACGATTCGGTCCATCACCGACGATTAATAAATAGGGTTTTAATTTAATCGTGGAGAGGAAGAAAAGCAGCTCTTCAATGTTTTTCTCTTTTGCCAAACGACCTAAGGAAATCAATAAACAAGCCTCTTTTGGAATGCTATACTTCTCTCTTAAAGCATTTATCTCCTTTTCATCGGAAGGTTGTTCAAATTTATCCAATTCAATCCCTGTTGGAATGACGGAGATGGGCTCTTCCACTTCGTAACTTTCTAACAGATTGGCCACTTTTTTTGTCGGCACAATGATTTCTTCTGCATTGCTTAATCGTTTTTTCGTCAGAACAGAAACCACTTTTTTACCCGTTTTTTCACTCGGTGAAAAATAATGGGTGTAATCTTCGTACACCGTGTGGTAGGTGTGTACAATCGGAATCGATAAATAATGGGCAATATATTTGGCCATTTTAAAGGTGCTAAACTCACTTTGTGTATGGATGACATCCGGTTTCCAGTCGATAATTTGTCCCAAGACAAAGCGGTCGTTAAAAAAGCGAACCCGCGCTCCCGGATAAACTTTATTGATGTTCAAAGATGAGACCGCATAGACATCTTCTTCGAGGTCGATATATTCGATTTTATCAAGCGTTAAGACGCGTACTTCATGACCCAAATGTTCCAACGACCGCTTTAAGGCAACTGTGGAAGTTACCACGCCATTTACAGCGGGTTTATATAAATCTATGGCAAGTAGAATTTTCATTTTCCTTAATCCTCTCTACTTTATGTGTAGCCAACTGTTTATGTATTTTGTTTATTATACGTTATGTAGGTGAAAGTTGTTTATAAATTAGGTTAAATTGTCTATAATTTTTATTTACACCAAAAAGAACCAATAAATAACGGCTATAGATTAAGCATAGACCATTTTTCATCTTTGTCATCCGTCTGGAGTCCGGTTTTTATTCTTTTTTTCATAAAAAGGCCCATTTCGTAGCTTTTACATACAAGAAACATCGAACGACACTTGAGTAAAGAAAGAGAATCTGAATATCCGAGCGGCCACTTCGTCATTTCAAAAAAAGGAAAAAGAAAAGCTGGATTAAAGAATGAAAGTTTAATGAGAATAAGCTATAATGAATAGAAATTACCATAAGGAGATGGACCATGTATGGGAAAAGTTATTTTAACAGGAGATCGTCCTACAGGGAAACTGCATTTGGGACATTATGTCGGTTCGCTGCATAACCGCGTCCAACTGCAAGAAGACCCTGAAAACGAAATGTATATTATGATTGCCGACCAGCAGGCATTGACGGATAATGCGGATAACCCGAAAAAAATCCAAGACAGTTTGTTTGAAGTGGCTTTAGATTATTTAGCGGTTGGTTTGGATCCAAGCAAATCCAATATTTTTATCCAGTCACAAATTCCACAATTGCCAGAATTGACGGTTTATTATTTAAATTTAGTGACGGTTTCGCGTTTAAGACGAAATCCGACTGTAAAAAGTGAA
>DATGSY010000264.1:0-3085 GCA_035302125.1 Atopostipes sp. | reverse complement strand
TTACCAAAATACTCACCAGGCCCGCGCATCTCCAGGTCTTTTTGACTAATTTCAAAGCCATCGGTGGATTGAGTCATAATCTGCATTCTTTGAACACCATTTTCTCCTTTAGGATCCGCCACTAAGATGCAATAAGACTGCTTTTCTCCACGTCCTACTCGTCCACGCAACTGATGTAGTTGCGCTAAACCGAAACGATCCGCGTCATGGATGATCATCATCGTAGCGTTTGAAACATCCACTCCCACCTCAATAACTGTAGTTGATACCAGAATATCCACTTCATGATTTTTAAATTGCTGCATAATTTCTTCTTTTTCAGTCGCTGACATTTTACCGTGCAATAACTCCACTCGGTAATGGGGCGAAAATTCGTTTCTATAGATTTCTGCCAGTTGAGTGGCGTTTTCTAAATCCATCGCATCGGATTCTTCAATTAAAGGACTGATGACATAAACTTGGGATTGTTTATTCAATTCTTTTTGAATAGTCATCATCAATTGTTCTAATTGTTTCTTTCTGATCCAGTATGTTTTTACAGGTAAACGTCCCGGTGGCATTTCATCAATCACTGTAACATCCATTTCACCATAAGCAGTCATCGATAATGTGCGAGGAATTGGGGTAGCCGTCATAAATAAGACATCTGGATGCTGTCCTTTTTCTCTTAAAGCTTTTCTTTGGTTCACACCGAATCGATGTTGTTCATCAATAATCACTAATCCCAAATGTGAAAATACGACGTCCTCTTGAATTAAAGCATGAGTGCCAACAATACAGTCTATTTCACCATTTGCCAGCCGCTTAAGCAATTCTCGTCGGTCCTTAGTCGATGTTGAACTCGTAAGTAACGCAACTTCGATATCAAAATGTTTGTAAATCGTTTGCAAACTTTGAAAATGTTGTTCCGCTAAAATTTCGGTTGGAGCCATCAATGCCGATTGTACATTTGCTGACTGAGCAGCCACAATCGCTCCAGCTGCAACAATCGTCTTTCCACTACCAACATCTCCTTGTAATAAACGATACATTTGTATGGGTCGTTTCATATCCGCTGAGATAGCATTGACGGCTTGTTTTTGTGCACCAGTTAATTCAAAAGGCAACTGACTAAAGAATACTTTTAAGCGGTCCAAGTCATAATGAACAGGCTGACCAGCGCCTATATTTTTGTATTGCATTCGTCGATATTGGACCCTTAACTGAAAGGTAAACAACTCAGTAAAAGCAATGGTATCTCTAGCCGTATTCATGATCTCCGGACTTTTTGGAAAATGCATATTAAAAATGGCTTCTTTTAAAGGAACGAGATGATATTTTGAAATTAAATCCTCAGGCAAAATTTCAATGATTTCTTGATGATATTTATCCCAAGCTTGCTGGACAAGCTTTTTAATGACTGCATGTGAAATTTCTTTACTTGAATGATAAATAGGTTCAAATTTTTCATTTTTATTCGCTGTGTTTCCACCAATAATTTTAATACCGGATAATTGCATCCTTTGGGCATCCCAAGTACCAAAGACTTTTATCTCTTCCCCTTCAGTTACTTGTTTTGCTAGATAGGGCTGATTAAAAAAAGTGACTGGGACAATAACATGATCGACATTAATCCGAAAGGAAAGGCGACTTTTTTTATACCCATAGTATTGGACATGCGGTTGTGCAATGACCATTCCTTGCAGTACGACTTTTTGTCTGTCCTCTATTGTCTCAATATCTTGTACCGTTAAATCTTCATATCGAAATGGAAAATACGTAAACAAATCCCAGAGAGTTTCAATCCCTAATTTTTTTAAGGCTTCAGCTCTTTTTTCGCCTACGCCATTTAGTGTTGTGACTGATTCATTCAATAATTTTTCCAAGAGCTCTACTCCTCTCTATGTTTGTTTCAAATTATATAAGAACTGAAATTCAAAAAATGCGAACAGAAAATATTTAATGGAAAATTAAATACTTTCTCGTTCGCAAAAGTTTTATTATTCTACTGAAATTAATAATGGATAGACCGGTTGTCCGCCTTCATGTGTTTCAATTTCAATTTCAGGATACAGCTCTTCTAATTGTTCCACTAAAGAATCAATCAGTTCATTTGTGCTGTTTTCTCCGTATAATAAAGTAATGATCTCACTGTCTTCAGTCACCATTTGCTTAATGGTTTCTAAACTGGCTTTTTCTAATTCCGGGTCAGCAACTTTGATATCCCCATCAATTAAGCCCATGAAGTCATCTTTTTTGATTTCTAAGCCACTAATTTCAGTATCACGAATAGCGAAAGTAATTTGACCAGAAGTTACATACTGTAACTCTTCAGTCATCATTTCTTGTAGGTCTTCGAGCTCCATCTCAGGATTGTAGGCAAGCATCGCATTTAAACCTTGTTGTACAGTACGCGTTTCAATGACGACTGCATTCGCTTCTGAAACTTCCGTTGCCTGGTTTGCTGCCATAAATATGTTGCTGTTGTTTGGCAATAGCACGTAGTTCTTGGCTGGAACTTCTTCCATAGCATCTAAAAAGTCCTGTGTGCTCGGATTCATCGTTTGCCCGCCTTCGATGACGTAATCCACACCGAAGCTCTCAAACAATTCCTTTATTCCACTTCCAGCAGCTACTGAAATAACAGCAACCTCTTTGACTTCTTGTTTAGTTTTTGTTTTTGTAGAAGTGCTCGTTTCAGTTGAGTCGCCTAAAGCTGCGTGCTGTTCACGCATATTATCTACTTTAATGTGCGTTAATGTACCGAATTTTTGACCATAGTTCATAACTTCTCCTGGTCTTTCAGTATGAACATGCACCTTAACAATTTCATCATCAGCAATGACTAGCAAAGAGTCGCCTAATTCGTTTAAGTGGTTACGGAATTCATCATAATCAAATTCACTATCTACTAACTCTCCATCTTCTAAACGAATCATAATTTCTGTACAGAAGCCAAACTCAATTTCTTCAGCGGTCATTGCTTCATGTACCGATCCACGGTGGTGTTCTGCACGAACAAGTTCCTCTAAATCGACTTCTTCTTCTGTTTCGATTTCTTCACCGGTTAAAGAAGATAAGAAACCTTCATAAACATACACCAAAC
>DATGSY010000263.1:0-4723 GCA_035302125.1 Atopostipes sp. | reverse complement strand
GGACGAAGTGTGTGTCGTGTGAATGGATCCATTGTCACCATTTCTACATTGAAAGAGATTGGCGCTTATCTAATTGATATCCACGGTCAAAATGAACACCAAGAATTAATGCAAAACGAAAATCATGTCCATTTACTCGATTATTATGGCAGAGCAACCCTCCGACCTTTATTAGAAAATTATCAAGAAACTTACAAAGATTATCGATCGACATTAAAAAGATACAATGATTGGCAGGATAAAGAACAAGAACTGGCGCAAAAAATTGATATTTTACGCTTTCAAACCAATGAAATTGAAGAAGCGAATTTAATGCCGGAGGAAGAAGAAGAGCTTGAAGAAGAAGAACGTCGCTTAACAAATTATCAAAGAATTATGGAGGCTTTGACCATAAGTTATCAAGTGCTTCAAGAAAGCGAACCAAGCGCACTTGAAATGGTGGGTAAAGCGATGGATGAAATGAGCGATGTTTCAGATGTCGATAAGACACTGGGAGATATTTCAGAAGGGCTTACGAACGCTTTTTATCAACTACAAGAAACAGCTAGTGAAATTTATAATGAATTAGATCGACAGGAATTTGATGAAAACCGATTAAATGAAATTGCAAGTCGATTAAATCTGATTCAACAATTAAAAAGAAAATATGGAAGTTCTATTCCTGAAATACTTTCTTTTTATGATAAAGCCGTGGAAGAACTTTCGATAATTGAAGGGGGCTCCCACTCTAAAACAGAATTAGCTGAGCGACTACAAGACTTAAAACAGTTGCTTTTGAAACAAGGAAAAGAACTCTCTCAGGCACGACGTGACATAGCTTCAAAACTTGAAGAAGATATACACGAACAACTAAAAGCTTTATATATGGATAAAGTTGTTTTTACCGTGCAATTTGAAGACGAAATCAACGAACTTTCAACGCAAACAGCTTCAAACTACGGATTGGACAATATTGAGTTTTATTTGTCTACAAATCCGGGTGAGCCTTTGAAACCTTTAACTCGAATCGCTTCTGGAGGAGAACTTTCTAGAATGATGTTAGCGATGAAGACAATCTTTGCGCAAGCGCAAGGCATTACGAGTATTATTTTTGACGAAATCGATACCGGTGTCAGTGGTCGTGTAGCACAAGCCATTGCTGAAAAGATTTATTCCATTTCCGTACACTCTCAAGTGTTGTGTATCACGCACTTACCGCAAGTAGCTGCTATTGCAAACAATCATTTGTACGTCAGAAAATCTTCAATAGACAATCGGACCACAACAGAAGCAAACATTCTTACAGAGGAAGAACGCGTCGAAGAAATTGCGCGAATGCTCTCTGGGAACGAAACAACGAAAGCTGCTGTTCAAGCAGCGGAGGAATTACGAAAAGATGCAAACATTTTGCACAAATAAAAATGCTACAATCCATTTGTAAAAACAATAGATTTGTAGCATCTACATAAACTTATAGAAAACTAAGTAAAGCTGAAAAAATTGGTATCAACATAGCAAGAACGACCAACACAATAATGATTTTAGCTAATGTATTTTTTTTGTTGTTTTTTGACATACTTCCCACCTTTTCTACTCTATAGAATTGTAGGCGAGGACGAAAAAGTTGTCAAGGATGTTACTAATTTCTTTTTATTCAAAGTGTATATTTGTTATCATGAATAAGAACCCAATAGAAGAGGAGAGAATAATTTGAGCAAACAACAAATCGGTGTTATCGGTATGGCAGTGATGGGGAAAAATTTAGCCCTCAATATTGAAAGTCGTGGATATTCAGTATCTATTTATAATAGAACAACTTCAAAAGCCGAAGCGGTTATTGAAGAGCATTCGGACAAGAATTTACATTTGCAAACGACGATTGAAGAATTTGTAGATTCTTTAGAAAAACCAAGAAGAATTGTATTAATGGTACAAGCAGGTGCGGGTACAGATGCAGTTATTCAACAAATTCTTCCATATTTAGATAAAGGCGATGTGTTAATTGATGGTGGAAATACCTTCTATCAAGATACAATGCGTCGTAATGAAGAATTGGCAGAGTCTGGTATTAACTTCATCGGAACAGGTGTATCCGGAGGAGAAGAAGGAGCGCTAAAAGGTCCTTCAATTATGCCAGGTGGTCAAAAAGAAGCTTATGATTTAGTAGCACCTATCTTAGAAGAAATTGCGGCTAAAGCTCCTGCGGATGGCGAGCCATGTGTGACTTATATCGGACCAAATGGTGCAGGTCATTATTTAAAAATGGTACATAATGGGATTGAATATGGAGACATGCAATTAATTGCCGAATCTTACCATATTATGCGTGATTTATTAAATCTCTCCAACGATGAAATTGCAGAGATCTTCAAAGAATGGAACGAAGGCGAACTGGATAGTTTCTTAATTGAAATTACTGCAGATGCCTTAACCAAAAAAGATCCAGAAACTGGAAAGCATGTGGTCGATATCATTCTAGACCGTGCTGGAAATAAGGGTACAGGAAAATGGACGTCTCAAAGTGCCCTTGACTTAGGTACTCCACTGCCTTTAATCACAGAAGCTGTTTTTGCTCGTTACATTTCTGCTCAGAAAGAAGAACGAGTAGAAGCAAGCAAAGTCTTAGCGAAACCTGAGAAAAAAGACTTAGACATCAACAAAGAGGAAGTTATTGAAGAATTACGTCAAGCGTTGTACTTCAGTAAGATTATGAGTTATGCGCAAGGCTTCTCACAGTTGAGAATGGCTTCAGAAGAGTATGATTGGAATTTACAATATGGTGAAATTGCGAAAATCTGGCGAGCTGGCTGTATTATTCGTGCTCAATTCTTGCAAAACATAACAGATGCTTATGAGCGTGATGAAGACCTTTCGAACTTACTGTTAGATGATTACTTTAACGATGTCGCAAAAAAATATCAACAATCTGTACGCGATATTGTTGGTTTATCTGTTCAAGCAGGAGTTCCTGTACCAGCTTTCTCTTCAGCAATTTCATACTATGATTCTTACCGCTCTGAGAGATTGCCAGCAAATATTATTCAAGCTCAACGCGACTACTTTGGAGCACACACTTATGAACGTGTAGACAAAGAAGGTTCTTTCCACTTTGATTGGTATGGAGACGGTGGCGAAGAAGACTGGAGTTAATCTTAACTTGAAGCAAAATTAAAAATTATCTTTAAGAATATGAGCGTTTCTTCATTTAATTATAAGAAACGCTCGTATTTTTTTGGTATTCAGTGTAAAATAGATAAAGTTTGTAAAAATACTAAGTAAAACTTCCTTTTTTATGGAAGGTATTTCACTAAATTCTTAGATGTATGCTATTATTAAACTATAAAATGAGAATTTAATGAAAAACAAACTATAATCTTTTAAAGAGAGTATAGTGATGGGGGCTATAAAATGAAGAAAATTTTAATCATTGAAGACGAAAAAAACCTTGCTCGTTTTGTAGAGCTGGAGTTGAATCATGAAGGAATGGAAACAGAAGTTCACCTAGATGGACGTTCAGGGCTAGAAGCAGCAATCGATGAAGATAAAGAGTGGGATTTAATCTTACTCGATTTGATGTTACCTGAGTTGAATGGTTTAGATGTAGCTCGACGCATTCGCCAAGTCAGTAATGTTCCGATTATGATGATGACCGCTAGAGATTCTGTGATTGATCGCGTATCTGGCTTTGATCATGGAGCGGATGATTACATCACAAAACCATTTGCTATTGAAGAATTACTCGCACGAATTCGTGCATTAAGTCGTCGTATTAATATTGAAAATGAAAAGAACGAAGTAAAGCAGACGACACTTGAATATCGTGATTTAGTGATTGAAAAAGAGAACCGAGTTGTTCGACGTGGCGATACGATTATTGAATTAACAAAGCGTGAGTATGAATTATTGGTTGAATTGATGAGTAATCTAAACATCGTTCTTTCTCGTGAAGTACTTCTTGATCGAGTTTGGGAATATGATAAAGAAGCTGAGACAAATATTGTGGATGTTTATATTCGTTATCTACGAAATAAACTCGACGAACCAGGCGAAGAAAGTTATATCCAAACCGTTCGAGGAATGGGGTATGTGATGCGAACATGAAAAATAAGTTAAATCGAAACACCAATAACGGATCAACGATTCGTGTTCGTTGGACGTTATTGACTATGGGCGTAATTTTTCTTACGTTTTCGATTTTTTCCTATATTTTATTAAATACTTTCCAACGTGTCATGCTGGAAAATGAAGCCGATGAAATGCGTGAGTTATCGGAAGAGTTGGTCACACGTTTTAGTAACCATTACTATCCTTTGACAGAAGAAGCAACCACTTCAATGTTAGAGGAGCCTGAAATTGAATTAGGTCCTATACCAGCTCCACGTTATCGAATTGAAAAGCAAGAAGAATTTACTCCACCAGTTTCGCTTACGAAAGGTGGAATCATCGTAAAGGTTTATGATCCGGATGAAGAACTGGTCTATGAAACAGATTCAGAAAATTTTCGCTTTCTTCCGAGTAAAGAACAAAAAGTTTCTGAAGTTTCAGGACCATATGGGTCAGCTTTGTCTCTGGTGGAACCTGTGTATTCCACATATAACGATCGGTTGCTGGGCTATGTACAGGTGATTCAAACGTTGGAAGGGTACCATGAAATGACAGAAGATATTCGACAATCGATATTCATTATCGGGTTGATTGCTTTGATCTTTAGTTCAGTGATTGGTTGGCTACTGATTAATTCTTT
>DATGSY010000262.1:0-2765 GCA_035302125.1 Atopostipes sp. | reverse complement strand
AAGTCACTGGTTAAAGTGACTGAGATATTCGCACCTGTTAAGAAATCAGGATCTTGAACCGAATATCTTCCGCCTTCTCGAACTTTCAGTTCTGCATCTTTAATCATGTCTGCAGAGAAACCACCATGTCCTGGTGAGTTTTTGTGTTTCGCAATGGTTTCGTACATTTCAAGCTCAGAAGCCGAGAACGGTGTGAACTTTAAGTTTTCTTCTGCAAGTTCTCGAATTTGTTCGTCTTTTGAATTTTCAATCAAGTAACGTAAAATACGCGGGTTTTGCATTTTAGAAATAATAAATTCTAAAATGTCTGGGTGCCAATCGGCCAACATGATCATTTGCGCCCCACGACGTGAACCACCTTGTTCAACTAAATGCGTCAATTGCGCAATATCGTCTAACCATGAAACCGAACCACTGGATTTACCATTCACGCCACGCGCTAAAGTGTTGCGTGGGCGTAGTGTTGATCCGTTTGTTCCAACTCCACCACCACGTGACATGATTTCCATGACTTCTTTTCGGTGGTCTGAAATGCCTTCACGCGAGTCTGGTACAAAGGGCATGACGTAACAGTTGAAGTAAGTCACATCTGTTCCTGAACCTGCTCCGTATAATACACGGCCAGCCGGTACAAAGTTGCCATTTCTTAATTGGTTATAGAATTTTTGGAAAGATTCCTCGATTCGGTTTGGATCCGCTTCTGCTTCAGCCAATCCGCGAGCATTTCTTTTTACAATTTGTTCATAAAAAATTTCTAAAGGTTTTTCAATCGTATCTAAACTACGAGTGATTAACCCCGTTTCAATTTCTTCTTCATCTTCTAAAGAACCACGATACTCTTCCTCTAACAGGATGACAGCTTCATTCTTGTCCCAATCCAACTCTTGCACATAACCGATGCCTCGTGCAGGATAGCTCGGGTCAGGTTTTACAGTTAATACAACCAAGTCTCCTTCAGACAGGGTTTCTTTTTTCGTGTCTTTGTATGAATAACGGTCAATCATGACCATACGAGAAACACCTTTACGAGTCGTATGCATATCTTCTGTAATTGGATAAACGTGCGGAAACTGTTCGATATCTTTATTTAATTTATCTATATCAATATTTAGTGCTTGTACTGAAGTGGCTTCCATGCTAGTGGCTCCTTTATTCAAAACGTATTTCACAATATATAGTGATAAATATGTAAAGTGAACACTATATATTGTGATTTCTTAGAAATTAGTATACATCAAAGCCCATTCATAGTCTAGCAATGAAACTGACATTTTGATTCTTTTAAGTATAGAAACTCCCATACATCTTGATGTAAAGGAGTTCCTTTCCTTGCTAAAATTTAAATAAACATTTTTGTCTTAAAACTATAAAATGAGCTCTCCAAATCTTCTTTGAATAATCGGCACTAAGATAGGTTCTAGCAAAAAGTAAAAACCTAAATTTCCTACCCCATGTAGTACATCAAATGGCAGCCCATTAATATAGTAGATGAAAAAGTTATTCATCCCATATAAATGAAAGTTAAAATAGGAAATGATAAAGCCATAAATAAAACCAGTAAGCAAAGCCCAGATTGAAAAGAAAATTCGGTTTTTTAAAGTGCCAAAATCATAAACGGATTTTAATAATCCCGTCAACAAAATAACCACCGAAAAAGACAGCATCTGTAAGACCGTCCACGGGCCCATGCCGAGGAACATATTCGTCAGCAATATAGAAAGGACCGAGACAATTAAACTGTCCAACACGCCGATATTTAGAGTAATTAAAATAAACAGAGCGGTCATCGGTTGGATATTTGGAAAGATCGGTAATGCGAAAACAAAGCGTCCAACTGTAGAGAGTGCCGTCATGACTGCTAAAAGCGCAATCCGGTGTACAGTGAAATGACTCGCTTTATTACTCACTGTCCTCAAGTCTCCATTCGATATGGTCGCCATCTTCCAGTTCATAATCCGCAGCACCTACAGAGGGCATTTCATCATTGATGTAGTATAGCCAGTATCGTCCAGCATCCACATCTTGTTCATATCCTTCAATTTCAGAGATAAAGCCACCTTCTTCAGCCGTCAGGTCATAAGTGTCTTCCATAACATCTAAAAGATACATCCCTTCTTCAGCAGTGACTTCTTTACTTAAATCCGCAATTGTTTCTCCATCCACTACGACATCAATCGTCGCAGTGACTTGGCCATCTTCTGCATCGGAAGCTGCCTCTTCTGTATCTTCTTGAGTTTCAACTTCCTCGGTATCCGGTGTTTCTGTCTCTTCTGGTGCTTCTTGGGTGTCTGTCGCACATCCAACCAGCACAAAACCTGTTGCCATGAGCAAAAACAATTGACGTAAATAACCTTTTTCCATTTATATCTCTCCTTTGATTGAACAATCTCTTGTTCTATTCTGATAGAACCCCGGCCATTCGCTAAAACACAAGGTAGAATGTCTGAGGCAGGTGAGTCATAAAGTCGAAAGGTATAAACACGTCGATTATTTTTTTACCGATTGACTTTCGCATAAAAAAATAGTCTATGTGCCATACATAGACTTCCATGAAACTGCTTTGCCTCGAAACAGTCCATGTGCGTTAGTAGCGAACTAAGATAAAGATCTGACTCCATGCTTTTTACATGATTACAGTGGCGGGACCGTGTTGGGATTTCACCAAACTTCCATACCTTAGTTGTCTTTGAATGGTTTTATTTCTATCAAATATTTCTTCTATATTCTATTATAGCGGATAATTGAATGAATACAAGCGCATCTTC
>DATGSY010000261.1:0-2917 GCA_035302125.1 Atopostipes sp. | reverse complement strand
TGGTCACGGGGAGTTCGGCAATGATGGTTGGATGCTTTTTGTCTTCCGCAAAGATATCAATCCCATAAATAATGACTACGATGAATAACACGATGGGAAGCATCCCTTGAAACTGTCGAGTAAGTGCTTGAAAAGCGGTCCGTCCTTCAATAATGTCTAAAGATAAAACATAGTGTCCTTCTTCTAAAAAATCATAATGTCTTGTGATTGCCGAATTGTCATACGACATGGTTTGCTCTCGTTCAATTTGTGGAACACCAAACATGTAGTAGTTAGGGTCTTGTCCTTCGTGCCGCCAAAGGTTTTGCGCATAATATGTATTTTCAAGTTCCATCACGGCTATGTAATCTTTTTGTTCAATGGCTTCTAATAAATCTTCCGTTGTTTCCGCCAGTTCCATAAACATCGGCACGGTTCGTTGATAAACAATTGGATTGCTATTTTCAATAAAGTAATTGGCGTCGCGATTGGTGGCCGCAATTTCATTCACATCAATTTTTCGATTCGGTCGCACATTCGGTTCAACCGCTAAAGCCAGATAAAGACATAGAAATAGAAAGACAAGAAAGGTCACGATGTTTTTAATGTTTTGCCAAAACAGCTTCCATTCAAATGAGAATAGAGCCTTCATTTTCTTCACCACCTTTTCTAGATTTGATTGGTTTATTTTCCATAAAATTCTCCATACCATTCACTGGTTCCCACTTGTCCAATCGAAAGCTTGGTAAAGCCATTAATCAAAGCTCTTTCAACGAGGGTACTCACTTCTTGTTCGTTTTTATCTTTAACGGGTATCGCCAGAAGATGATTTTCAAAAAGATGGGAGCCCTCTGGCCATAACTCTTTTTTACTCAGTTCTTCTTGACTGGTTTCTCCAACTTCGATTTTAAGAAACGGCTGTTGTGTTAGCTCATCATCCAAAAACACCACTTGTCCGTCTTTTAAAAACATGACGCGCGTCGCATAAATATCTAAGTTGTCTAATAAGTGAGAAGCAATCAGAATCACTTTTCCATTTTCTCTAAGCTCCAATAAAATTCCCGTTAATAAATCGATATTGTCCGGGTCGAGACCGTTCATCACTTCATCCATCAACATGATTGGTGGATCCGCACATAAAAGCATCGCAAAACTTAATCGCTGACGCATACCTAATGAATAAGTGTGGACTTTGTTATTGACATAGGAATCAATATTCAGTTTTTCAATAATTCCGGGTACATGATCTGTGGTTTTCTGCCATAATTTCGCATAGAGTTCCAAGTGGTCTCTCCCCGTCATTTGATCGTATAAATCTTCCAACTCGGGCAAAAAGATAATTTGTCGATGCATCTGGACAGAACGTTTGATGGTGCTGTAATCTAGTTCTTCATTTTCTAAAGCAATGGACACATGCCCGTCTTGCGGGCTTAGAAAATTCATGAGGATATTCAGTAAGGTCGTTTTCCCTGTACCGTTTGGGGCAACTAACCCAATGATGTCGCCTTGGTTTGCTTCAAAACTGACATTGTCTAAAATTTGATTTTCTCCAAAAGCATGAGAAACGTTATTCACTTTAAGCATTTGTATCACCTTCTTTTAAATAAATTTATTGACGAACGTTTAAAAAACACAAGAAAAAGTAAAGTAAGTATGGTGTAAAGCAGTAAAATAAACACTGCACTCTGTACATCCGCAAAGAAAGGACTCTGTTCCGCAATGGCTCCTTTTAAAATAGGGGTCATTTGATAATAAGGGAGAGGCGTCCAAGTCAACGTTGAAAAAAGATTTGGAAATAATAGGGGTAGACTATATAAAAAGACTAATCCCACGATCGTCGCGTACATGTTTTTGAACAGATGATTCAAAAGCAAACTCAACGCAATAATATGTAAAGTTAAAAAGGCATAGTATAAAATAAACCATAGAAGTCCTTCCCATACAGGGATGGCTTGAAATTCTCCAAAACTAAAAATAGCCATGGGGTAGGTAAGATCGGTCATCCTCCAGAATAAGGAAACGAAAAGGATAGCGATGAGTAAAACGAATAAACTACCCGTCAAGATCGAAGTAAAATAGATACTTATCTGTGTAAAAATCCGAGCCACTGGATGAATAGGGTATCCATCCACCATGGATTGGTGTCTGAAATCCTCAATGCCAATGTCGCTCGCAAAAACGACTAAAAAGATAAAAGCAAATAGCCCAAAATACTGCATCAATAACCTCAAATAACTCGAAGTATTCCGGCTGTCTACCTGCACCGGATGGTTTGACTGATTTAAAGCGCCATATTCCGCAATTTGTCGTTTGGATTCATGAAGGGGTGGAAACAATGAAGGAGGAAGATCTTCGTTTTCATTTAATTCCGAAAATTCAATTCGTAATTCTGCAAGTTCCTGTCCAGACTTACTTAGCCACTGGGTATCTTCAAACAAAATTCCGTTATACATGGTAGCGGCTAGACTTTGTTGCCGGTAGATGTTATCTGACAACGTTTCTTCATCTGAATCTTCAGTATAGTAGGTTTCAACGGAGCGCAAGGCCAATCTCGTTTGATTTAATTCGTCATACATCTGAGCTTCATGGTTCCCTAAATCCTGAAATTGAATCGCACCGAAGAGTAGAAAGGCTCCACCCAGCAATACAAGGATCAGATAAAGTGTTTTTCGCTTCTTCACAAAACTCTTTAACTCAAAAAGAATATAATCTCTCAACAAACATCACCTCCTTTTTCTTAAAATGACAAAGAGATTAGAAAGGTATAAGTTTTTGGTTAATGTACTTATTGTAGTGGTTTAAACCAACTGTGGCAAGGGAATTTGGGGATTTTTTCACGGGATTTTTCTTTCACATTTTTTCACCAGAACCTTCAAAGTCTCGTTTCTTTCAAGATGCTTTTGTGTTATCCTTTTAGATAGTTTAGTGATTGATTCAG
>DATGSY010000260.1:0-2165 GCA_035302125.1 Atopostipes sp. | reverse complement strand
CAGAAAGTGTTGAAGCATTAGAATTCTTAATGAACCTAATTGATGAAGGTTACGCACGTACTGCTGGTGAAGATGGATTCTTCTCAGGACCATTTGGCCGTGGCGAAAGTGCTTTATATATCGGTTCATCTGCAGGGTTGCCACACGTTGAACCTGTTGCTGAAGAAAATGATGTTAACTGGTCAACAGCTGAATTACCTACATACAATGGAGAGCAGTTGACTTTATTTGCTGGGAATGATTTAGGTGTATTTGCATCGGCTTCGGAAGAAGAACAACAAGCTGCAATTGCATTTATGGCATTCTTATTACAACCAGAAAATACAGCACAGTGGGCAATTGAATCCGGTTATGTTCCAATTACTGAAGACGGTGTAAACACAGATGAATACCAAGCATTCCTTGAAGAAAATCCAAGAGCTGTAGCAGCAACGTTAGAGTTAGAGTATGGTATGTCTTCACCGATTTTTGTAGGCTATGCTGAATACCGCAATAACTTGTTGGACACTTTAGAACAAGTATTGATTAACGATGCGGATGAAGGCGAATCTTTAACTGAATTAGATACAACAACTGAAGAAATTATCGCAGAAAACAACTAAGGATAAATTTATAAAAGGGGTATAAAGCATATGGTGAATTTTCAGTTTTTAAGTGGTTTAAATACAATAGGCGCAAATATTATTGATATACAAACAGAAACTGGTAGAGTAATCTTTGATCTGGGAGAAGTTTTCGATTCAAAGACAGGAGTACTGCCAGATTGGAGTCAGCGCACTGAAAATGTCGCCATATTTATTTCACATCTGCATATTGATCACATGGGAAGCTTCAGACATGTTCCAGCACACATACCGATTTATATGTCAACAGATTCTTATTTACTGTATCAATTATTATTGGATATAGATGAAGAAGAACCTGTAGCCGCTCCAATTTACCCATTGGAGTATAATCAGGAGAAAGTTGTTGGAGATATCACGGTTGCTTTCAAAAAAAGTGATCATGACGTTAAAGGGGCGAGCGCAATTTTTGTGCAAACCCCTGATGTGAAATTTATAAATTCAGGAGATTTCCGGCTGACTGGCAATTATCCTGAAAATGTTTGGAAGTGGGTAGAAGAAGCCAAAGCATTTCAACCCGATATTTTCTTACTAGAAGGAACGGCTTTTAGCTTCGATGAAGAAGAAGTAGAAGAAGAGTCTGAAGACTTGTCTGAACAAGAAATGTACGATAAATGGGAAGAATTATTGGAAGATCATTCAAATGCTATTATTTTTATAAATACATATATTCGAGATACTGAACGATTACTTCGTTTATCAAAACGCACAAATTCAACGAATCGTAAACTTGTTTTAGAACCAAAATTTGCCTACTTACTAGAGAAATATGAATTATATACTGATTTTTATGTCTTAAAAGAACTAGATACAGAGAAACGATTTAAAGAGCATTGGGTATCTATCGAAGCCTTACAAGAAGAACCAGAAAAATATGCGCTGCAAAATAGTTTTAACAATCGTTTCTTGATGCAAAAATTTGAGAACGGAATTTATGTCCATACAAATGGTGAACCTTTAGGAGATTATGATCCACGGTATATGGAATTGATGACGGCTATTGAAGAGAATAACTTTTCTTTTGAAGATTATAACGTCAGCGGACATGCGACGAAAGAAGCTTTAGTGGAAGTAGCTAAAGAGGTTCACGCAAAAACAACCGTTCCGTGGCATAGTTTTGAACCAGAAAAATTACTAAAAGCATTGGCTGAAGCTGGCTTAAGTACATTTTTACCCGAAAGAAATGTTGTTTATTCGATAGCACAAGCAAATAAAAAATAGCGAGGCGATGGAATGAAACTGACAATCTTAGCAACGAGTGATATTCATGGTTATTTATTTCCAACCGATTATACAGATAAAACAACTGAAATTGGCCATGGATTATTCAAAGTCGCTTCTGTTATTGAAGAAGAAAGAAAGAAAACGAAGGATGCACTTTTGCTTATTGAAAATGGAGATTTTATTCAAGGTTCTCCTTTAGCTCAATATGTGAAAGAAGAACTTCAAACACCCAAAGATTTGGTGTCTGCTTTAAATGATTTAGAGTATGACGTCGGAATCATCGGAAATCATGAATTTAACTACGGGATTGATTATCTT
>DATGSY010000259.1:0-3585 GCA_035302125.1 Atopostipes sp. | reverse complement strand
AAGTAATGATACATAATAATAAACTTCTACTAAAAAAGCGCTTGAAAGAAGCATCAGATTAGGATTCTCTCCTTTTACAAGCTTCTCTCAAACGCTATTAACTGAACTGATTTTATTATCCGCCGCTACACTCTCTCCAACACCGCCACCAACTCCACATGAACGGTTTGCGGAAATAAATCCACTGGCTGTACTTTTTTCAACTCATATCCAAACGGTACGAGTTCTTTAATATCTGTTGCGAAAGTTTCTGGATTACAAGATACATAGACAATTCTTTCTGGCTGAGCTCGTCCTATTCGGCGCATTACTTTTCCGCCTGCTCCTGAGCGTGGTGGGTCTAACATTAACAGCTCTGGTGCGCCAAACTTTTCTAGCACTTGATCAATTCCGCGTCTAGCATCGGCTGCTAAAAAGTACGTATTATCAATGCCATTGTCTTTTGCATTTCTTTTCGCTGATTCAATCGATGTTTCGACGATTTCAACTCCAGCAAGTTCACCGACACGGCTAGCAAATGGAAGTGAAAAGGTTCCAACACCACAAAATAAATCAATCATTTTTTCGTCCTTTTTCGGTTGACCCATTTCTAACGCTAGCTCTACTAGTTTCTCAGCTTGTCTCGGGTTTGTTTGGAAAAATGTATCGTACCATAAACGGTAACGATAGCCCGAAAGCTCATCATAAATAAAATCACGGCCTGCAAGTACCTCTACATGCTCTGCTTGAGCGCGGTCTGCCCATAATGTGTTTTCTAACCATAACAAACTTTTTACTTTTGGATGACGTGTATTAATTCGTTCAATTAAATCTTGAACCGCTTCTTCAAAGTCATGATGACGCTTCGTCGCAAATAGGCCTAACATAATTTCTCCAGTTGCAAAGGGTTGGCGTACCATTAAGTGACGAAATAGGCCATGACGAGCTTCTTTATCATAACCTTTAAAATTGTAGTCTTTCACCCAGTTCGCTACTTCCATCGCTGCATCAACCATTTCTTCACCAGCAATTAAGCACGTTTCAAGAGGGATGATTTTTCGGAAGTTACCTTGTTCATGCATACCCATCGAACCATCTGTTGCAAAGGTGAATTCCATTTTATTTCGATAACGCCACGGCTCTGGGGCACCAATAGTATTTAAAACGAGTTCGGGATCAAAGCCTTGTGCTTCAATTTGTTTCTTTACAAAGTCAGTTTTATATTGAATTTGACCATCATACGTCCAATGTTGCCATACGCAACCGCCACACAAACTAAAGTGGGGACAAGGTGGTGTCGTTCGATTTTGATCTTCTTCAATTATGTTTGTAATAGGGGCTTTACTCCATTTACTCGTCGGTCTTTCTGCTTCGACTTCAACTTTTTCACCAGGAATTGCTTCAGGGATGACGAGCTTTAGTTTTTTCTTATTACCTAGTTCATTTTCCCGCCATACAACTGCTTTTCCTGAACCTTTTCGATCTAACCCTTCAACAGTCGTAACAAAGGTTTCTTTCTTTTCTTGAGACATCTAAAAATCCCCCTTTCTTGTTGATATATATAGTTTAAACCTCATATTTTAAGCATTAACCTATTATAACGGATAAACGTATATTTTAAAATGTATGTCGAGTAGTTAATCATTGGCAGTTTTTAATAGAAAAAGACAGACGTATTTTGCCTGTCCTTTTACCGAATCGATTAAATTAAAATAAGCAAATCCTTATTGCCTAAACTTTTTTAAAAAGAAATGATTTAAATAATAATAGTAAAATAATGATAAGCATTATGATTGGTATTGATAGAATTAAATAGTTGTTAAATAAAGTGTCAAAATCAACAAATATAAGTATACCAGCAATAGCTACTAACAAAATTAAAATAAGCTCACTATTTTCTTTATAGTTTTTAAAAAGCTGCGAGCGTCTGTTATATTTTTGGAGGTCATAGTTGCATTGTGAGCACTGTTCCTTAACTGCTTCTTGTTCTACACCACAATTAGGACACTTCATAACTTTTCCCCCTTATTCATCCTTTCTTAAAACATAATTAATCACTTCATATGTCAATCTTGGTGCGATTTCTAATGAAAAAGTTAGTTCGACTCTTTCTAATCTTTTATGAGCGTCAATCCCGTAAGGACCTATGTTTATAACAGGAACGTTGATGTCTCTAATATCTTGAAAGCTCATATAATGTTTAGTTCCCCAGGCAGGATTGTTTTTTGTCACTGCGTTAATGCTCGCATCATCATCCCTTATAGCAACAAAGCTCATATCTGAAATGTATGGGAAAAAGTTGCGAGTGACAATTGGATGTTCGTATTGTGGTTGCACTTTTTCAATGGCATGGTCAACCGCCTCGATTAAAATTTGTTCTTCTGTCGTTTCCCCTGACAGTTCATTACTAGGGGAATAAAGAGAAGCGTAAAATAGAATAATGGCGGGTCTTTGGTCCTCCATCCACTTCCAAGCTTCTTCAACAACTTTTGCCGCATACATCCGTATATCAAGACTGTCATCATCTAATAAGTTGTTCTTAAATTGCTCCATATATTTAACGTATTGATCACCATGTTTTTCAATTAATAATGCTTCCATTTCTTCATAAAGAAAAACTCGTGGTTCCCAAGGCATTTCCCGATAAGGCTCTTTACTAACTTCGCAATACGTCTTATAGCGCTCGTTATAAGTTTCGAGAGCATTTTTAAACGCAATAAGAGCATGGGACTTTAGTTTTTCAAGCACATCTTTTGGTGACCATGAATGAATGAAGAAATTGTAGTACACATAGGCTGATAGTGCTGTTTGTACAGTATATGACGGTTTTAAATCTGTTTGTTTTAACGAAACGGGTGGTACAGTGATCTCTCCAAAAGCTTCGTTACATAGCTCTGGATTGTAATCGATTTGTCTCGTTAATTCAGCTGCAATTAAGTTCGGATCAAGTCCTTCAAAGGCTGAACCAACATGCGTTTCAGCACCCGTAATGAAAAATGCAGGAAGTAATTTTCCGACCGTTCCTTTATAAATGTAACGGCGGTCATCTCCTTCATAGCGCGGAGAGACGAAATCCCCGTTTATCGCTGCAACGTAATTAAACTGATGTTCCTCTTTCCATCGTTTTAACGTTTTTAATCCAGATAAGATTCCATTTGAGCTATCTTCTTCATCACATTCGGCAATAAAGACTAAATTACCTTCAAGTTCATCGGGATGCTCTGAAAAATATTTCAGCATATAGAGATGATTAGCTAATCCACTTTTCATATCTAATACACCACGGCCAAACATCCAATCTTCTGATTCGAGATGTTCCTTTACTTGCTCTGGTAAATCCTCATTTTTAAGCGCATCTTTTAATTCATCAGGTGAGCAGGCTAAATTCTTTAATTGCCCGAAATCATCTATTCCTACTGTATCGATATGGCCCATTAAAAGTACTGTTTTATTGCTTTGATTTTTTGTTCCTTTTATATAGGCTAAAACATTGTAGCGTTCCCGAACATCATCAACCGTTTGTTCAATAATGACTTGCTCAGGATGCTCTAGAAAATAAGGAAAAGAAGAAATTATTGAATAAATAGAACGAGCAATTTCTTTTTC
>DATGSY010000258.1:0-3629 GCA_035302125.1 Atopostipes sp. | reverse complement strand
TTTCGTCTGCCACCTACTCTCAATTGCAGTATCCCTAAAATCAATAAGATAACAAATAAAATCATTGACGTTGCACTCGCATAGCCGACACGATTTCTTTCAAAGCCCGTTTGATAAATATACTGAACAATCAGCACATTATCCGTTCCAGGACCGCCATCTGTCAGCGACTGAACCAAGGCGAATTCCTTCATTGCCCCAATGGAACTCAATAAAATAATCATGAAAGTGGTCGGTTTCAATGCGGGTAAAGTAATATGTAGAAACTTTTGCCAAGCATTTGCGCCATCCATCTCGGCGGCTTCATATAAAGATCTTGGAATGTTTTTTAGACTATTCGTAAATTGAAGCATATTAAAGGCTGTCCCGCCCCACAGTGCAGCGATAACCAATACCGAAAGCGCTGCATCCGCATTGGTAAACCAAGGAACCGGCTCACCGCCAAGGACTGATATGATATAATTAATAAAGCCAAAATGTTCACCAAACAACCATTTCCAAATAACCCCCGCAATAATCCCTGAAATTGTCCAAGGGAGAAAAATAATGATTTTCCCAAGGGTTGTTCCTTTAACGCGGTCGTTATTTAAAAGCAAAGCGACACCTAAAGAAACGACATAATTTAATGGAACGATAATCAGCATATATTGAAACGTTCGAAATAAGGCCTTGTAAAATGTTGGATCTTGAAAAAGTTCAATATAATTCGCAAAGCCAATAAAGTTGGCGGTTGCATAACCTCTATAATCTGTGAGTGAATAATAAAAGCCTAAAACACCAGGAATCAGAAAAAACAAAATAAACAAGATAATGTTGACTCCAGTAAAAATAAGCGGCCATTTATTCTTTTTAAATTTCGACATCATGGTCCTTCCTCCTACTTTTGGAACATTTGATGCTTATAAAGATATACAACTCTACCCATCAGCGAGTGACGGGTAGAATTCTTTACCTTTATATTGTTTCTATTGTTCTAAACGATCACGGTTCAAGTTCTCAATGTGATTTTCTGTCACTGTCTCCAGGTCAATTTCATCATTTAAATATTGACGAATAAAGTCCGCATACGTACTGCCTCCGTGACCCGATAAACCTTTCAATGACATTTCTAACCCTTCGGCTGTTTGCTTCCCAGCAATGTCATCAGAAGCTTCAATTTCATTATAGAAGATTTCATACGCTTCTTCGGCAACTTCTCCACCTTCATACTCTACTTCAATACCTTCTAATGCCGGCATATACCCTGCATAGATGGCTAACTGTGTGTAGTTTTCAGGTTGGTAAAGCCACTCGATAAACTCACGGCCACCTTCTGGATTCGCACCGTTTTCAAAACCAACCATGAAGTTTCCACCTAAGTTGGTTGCACGGTGTTCGTCATATGGCATATATACCGCTTGCCAGTCAAACGGAATATTCTCTGAGAAGTCTTTGATTTGCCAGCTTCCAGACATGTAGACTGGAATTTGACCACTCTTAAACATCGCGGATGCATCTTCGTTTGCCGTCCAAACAGATTTAGGCAGTGTGCCATTTTCATTTAATTCTTTAAATAATTCCACCGCTTCTAACGACTTTTCATCCGTCTCATAAGACGTGCCTTCTTCATTTAAGAAAAAGTCTTGTCCACCGAATTGATAAATCATGGCACGAAGACGGTGATCGGAGCTGTCCATCACGAAACCAAAACGAGCATCAGTATTTTCTTTTACTTCATTCACACTGTCTAAAAACTCATCCCACGTCCAAATGTCTTCTTCAGAAGTTGGATAGTCCACGCCAGCTTCTTCAAATAAATCTTTATTCAGGAACATACCAACGGCTGTTAAATCTGTCGGAATCGCTTGTACAACGCCTTCCTCATTTCGAACTGTCATCGAGTCTAACGTATTCGCACTTTCAGCAATATCCGATAAATCCATTAAGTACTCCGCCCAGTCTGGATTCACACCCGAAGTTCTCGCTACATCCGGTGCGTCATCCGCTTGAACAGCAGAAGTGATTTTCGTTTGTAAATCCGCATATGGTACATCCGTTACTTCTACATGTACTCCAGTTTCTTCTTCATACTTCTCCGCCATTTGTGCATAAGCGTTACCTTCTGAAGAATCCCCCGAAACATACAATGTAACCGAGTCAGCTGTATCTTCTCCTCCGCATGCCGCCAACACAAACAAACTGGCTGCAAACACGGAAGCACCCAGCAATCTTTTTATACTCATGTCATTTCCTCCCTCATGTCTTTAAAAGAACATTCATTTTTTGTGAAGCGCTTTCTATTTTATATTATACACTCATTGCTATAGCGTTGTAAACCTTTTATTATTAGAAGAGAATGAGAACGGCGAGGTTATAGTCGCTTCACCGGCTGTACTTCAACGTTATGAGCACTTATTCTTATTTGTATATTATTCTTTTTTCTATGGTCAAATGACTTCAATACCTGTTCAATAAATAAATGTTCGTTCGTTAAGTGACCGACTGAATATATCGCGTTAGGTCGTCCAGCTAACTCGAAATAGGATTTCAGACTAGCTGGAGCGTCCAGCTAACTCGAAACTGCTTTTCAGACTAGCTGGAGTGTTTAAATATGGAATTCCTACAATGCAACAATACTTAACGAACCAGAAGACAGAAAAAGTCTGGATTTCTCCAGACTTCTCAATTTATTATATTACCTTCACTCAAAATAAATCGGATTAGATAAAGAGACAGGCATTTTTAAAGCCTCATTAATTACAGGTCGGTAGATTTCAACTCTTACATAAGATTCTGAGTCATAAGTTCTTTCAATTGTCATTTCTTTGGCTACGTCGGTGACATGAATGTTTTCAACTTCTTTGTCTGTAATCAGTTGAATTTCATCATTTATATTCAAATCACGAATTGTAATACTTACTTCTCTGTCACTGACCACATCGCCTAACATGCCATTCGCTGTTTCCATATAAATTGTTGGTGCATTGACGGCGTAACTGATAAACGTGTGTCCATTCTTGATCGCATCTAGTATCGCTTGTTTAGCTTTTGAATTTGTCCAAACTCTAGTCAATGGCTGCCCAATATTTCGGTAGCCTTCAACTTTATGGAAGTCACTACCCGCAATAACTGGAATTCTTTTCCCACTTTTTAATTGGTCATTCCACCACTCCAAAGCTTTGACGTTGGCTTCCTGCACAAGTCCCCCATTCCAAATCTCAATCAAGTCATAGTCGAGTTCATCCATTCCCCATTTCCATGAGCAATAAGGACAAAACGGGTGGTTGATCGAAACAAGCGCATCGTTTGATTTCGCTTCTTTAAATTTTTCTTTCACACCATCTTTATCCACAACATCAAAGGGATCTTCGATGGCTTTCTTTGCGCCTATAAAATTTGCATGACCATTATATAGTGTCCACTCTGTTCCAGGAATAATCACTAAATTTTCTCGTTCAGTAATTTGGTCATTTTGGATGAAATTATTATGATCCGCTAAAATTAGAAAATCCAATTCTTCCTTCTCGGCTTTTTCCACCAATTCAAAATAGCTGTAACTCCCATCCGAACTCAATGTATGGACGTGCGTATCCCCATTGAGTAACAGTCTTTCTTTTTCCACAAACTGGATGGTATACGTGACTTCTATT
>DATGSY010000257.1:0-2615 GCA_035302125.1 Atopostipes sp. | reverse complement strand
CATCACGACTAAGCTGACGGCTAAGAGAAATGGCACGGTTTGACCATAAAAATAGAACAAAGCCAATAGAATGTAGGGGACATTGATTAAGACACCAAATTTCATAAAATTCAAAATCATGACTTTCTGGTCTTGTAGATTGAATTTTCCTAAAATGACTAAGGTATCTTCAAAGTCCTTTTGGTTTTCTTCGGTCAACTCATTCATACGTCCTAACATGTGGGCAGTAAACAGTCCTGAAATAAAAGCTAATAGTAATAAAATTATTCGAATCATAAAAATTAATCTCTCGCTTCTTTCTTCATTTTTTACTCTACCTCTTTAGTTTACGTGAAATCAGCGGTTAATGAAATAGGGGTTTGAATATTTTTAATCTTCATCCTCTTCGTTATTTTCTTGATTGATCATGTCTCCGTCTTTTTCAAGTTCGTCAATATAGCCTGCGGTAATGATACTGGAAGGCAAGGCAATCACTAAGACGCCCACCAAATAAGAAATCATGGAAAACACTTGTCCGATGGGAGAAGTGGGATACATATCACCATATGTAGCAGTCGTTAGGGAGCTCGTTGCCCACAACAACGCTTCTAAAAAAGATGGAAACGTATCGGTTTCAATATTAAAGACCAATAAGGCAGCGATAAAGATATATGCAAGTGTTAAAGCGCCCACCGTCAATAACGAATCTTGTTGTTTTTTAATGGTCCGAATCAATAACTCAAAACTCTTGGAGTGTCGAAAGAGACGGAATGTACGGAAGATTCGAAGTGATCTTACCATACGGAATAATCGAAAGACCCTTAAAGTTTGGTCTAAATAAGTGATAAAAGGCAAAATCGAGAGTAAATCGATAATGGCATATTTCGAAAAAGGGTATGAAATGTAAGCTTTCCACCCGGATTTGTTTGGTAATTCAAACTCCGCGGTAAACCACCGCAATAAATAATCCACGACAAAAAAACTGACCGCCACAATTTCAATATTAAAAAGGGTGTCGGTTTGCTGTTTAAACAATAAAGGAACGATACTAACCATGGTAAAAAGGATATTCAATATGTTATATAAACGACTTAAAAGGGTGTTGTCATTATCCACATTTAAAATGGCATGTAAGTTTTCTTTCATCCGCACATCACTTCTCTCTTTATTCAAAGACCGTTTTCTTTTTAATTATAATAGAAAGCATGCATTCTGCTAAATGATAGAACCATTTTAAAGCTCCAGTCATTTAAAAAAGTGCTCAAGTCTTCGACCTAAGCACTTTCCATTCTAGATTTTAATCGTCATCATCATCGTCGTCATCATCGTCGTCGTCATCTTCGATGTCTTGGTCATAATCTAAAATGGTGCCTGATATCGCGTGGATTTCGTAGTCATATTCATCCTCGCCAACTTCAAACTCAATTTCATAATAAGCGACTCCATCGTCTTCGTCTAACTCAATTTTCTCGATGTCCACATCCGCTGCATTTACGCCTGCATGGCGCAAGGCAATTTGCAAGGCTTCATTTTCTGAAAGCAATGTAGGTGCTTCTGGTTCCGGTTCCGGCTCCGGTTCTGGTTCGGGTGTCGGTTCTGGTTCGGGTGTCGGTTCCGGTTCTGGTTCCGGTTCGGGCTCTGGTGTTGGCTCTGGTTCTGGTTCAGGGTCCGGTTCACGATTCATATGTTGGACATCGGTAATTTCGATGACAATCGAGACATTGCCATCCAACGCTTGTCTTAGTTCAATGCCGTATTCTTCCAACAAACGGCGGTTCGGTGCATCAATTCCAATCGCAACGCGACCTCCTTCCGCTAAAAAGCCCATTTCAATCGCTCGGTCGACGAGCTCATTTGCGACGATGGTTTTATCTTTACTGGCTGGTTCATAGCCTTCCACCAATTCATTCCCATCTGGGTTCGTACCGTTCACTTCCATAACTTCCCCATTTCGGTTCAAGACCATTTCTACTTCTGGGTTGATGGCCATAAAGATTGACGAGTGTGGGACGTAATTGTTTTGGTAATAGTTGAATCCAAAAAATAAAGCAACCATTGCCGCAATCGCCACGGCGCCTGCGATCCATTTCCTTGAAATTCGTCTTGTCTTTTCAAGCGGCCGATCCCGCATTAAAACGGGATTCGTAACAGTTTGTCCCACTTCATATCCTGAGTTGGCACTCTTCACAAAGCGGCCTTCTTCATCCAAGAGCACCGCATAACTTGTGTGTGTTTCCATGACTAAATATTTCATTGTGCGGTCACTCCCTTCATCACTTCCGCTAGATGGCCGCGAATAATTTCATAACCATTTGAATAAATTAACAACAAGGCAACAATATATTTCCGGTGTCTCTCAATAGTTTTTCTTGGCACATCGACACCCTCTAACAGTTTCTTCATCGGTAAACGTTTCGTCCGTAAAAACTCCTCCATAATTTCTTCCTGTTCTCTCGCATAGGCAACCACCGACTTACAAGCGCTCAACGTTCGAGTTTGTTTTGGACTATTTTCCGCCACATCCGTTAAAGATACGCCAAACGCTGTCATTTGATGGCTTAGCTCTAATATTTCTGCTTTTGTGGCTTCGCGAATGACCAAGTTTTCTTCTTGGTACTCTTCGCCCGGAACTGGTT
>DATGSY010000256.1:0-5770 GCA_035302125.1 Atopostipes sp. | reverse complement strand
AATTATCTTGAAGGGCTTCTTTTGGCAAAGCAACATTGATTCGTTGAAAGCCACTGCCTTCCTCGCCAAAGACATGTCCTGAATTTGTAAAACATTGGTGCTCCTGCAAGAGACGGTCCAACTCTTCGTCATCTATATCCAACGCTCGAAAATCCAACCACTGTACATAAGTCCCTTCACTGACCGGTGCTTTGACTTTAGGATAGTGCACTTCAAAAAAGGCCTTCACCATTTCTTGATTGTCATAAATGACTTCAAGCAGCTCCTCTAACCACTCTTCGCTTTTCGTATAAGCAATTCTTGTCGCTTCAAACCCAAAGATATTAATTCCCGTAAGACTCAACCGCTCAGCTTCTTCTAAAAACTTGTCGCGGAGAGTTTCATCGGAAATGATAATATTTGAAATCACACCACCAGCTAAGTTAAATGTTTTAGAAGCCGAAGTACAAGTGATAAGTTTAGATTGTAGATTTGTATTTACTTTATGAAATACCGTGTGCTCTTCTTCTGGATGCACGAAGTCATACCAGACTTCATCTGATACCACCATCAAATCATGTCGACTTGCGATTTCGGCAATGTTAGTCAATTCTTCTTCCGACCATACACGACCCACCGGATTGTGTGGACTACATAAAAGCAACAGTTTGTTTTCTGCTTTCGCTGCTTCTTTCTCAAATAATTGAAAGTCAATGGTATATTCGCCATCATTTTCTTTTAAAGGAACATTTACCAGGGTTCAATTAGTGTTAGTAACGACATTTTTAAAAGGATGATATACCGGTTGGAAAATGATGACCCCATCCTCTTCTTCCGTCAACGCTCGAATCGCAATATTCAAAGCGGCTACCACACCAGGGATTGGAACAATCCAATCTTTTTCAATCGTCCATTGGTGTCTCTTTTCTTGCCAATCGACAACCGCTTCAAGATACGTCTCTGTCGGTCCGGTATAACCTAAAATGGGTTCTTTTTTTAAAAACTGTATCAAACCTTCATAAATCTCAGGTGCATTTTTAAATTCCATATCCGCAACCGATAAAGGCAGAACCCCTTCTTCAACTTCTGGATTTTGTGTGTACATCAATTCCCATTTGTGCGAGCCAGTTCCTTGACGATCGACTCGAGTTGTAAAGTCATACTGCATATGAACAAGCCTCCATTTATTTTTGTTATTCAAAGCATAGCAGAATTTCGTTGGTTCTCTAAATCAAAACTTGACCCCTCTCAAAAATTATGAAAGGTAGTCCACTGCAAATTTCGTCATGGTACCTATCGCATATCTTAAAGCATCATCATCCATGTCAAAATGTTGATTATGATGGTCAGCGCCTGAACCGAGTGCTTCATTTCGCACACCGACTAAAGTAAAAATGGTCGGGGCTAATTCAGAATATTTCGCAAACGTTTCACTCGCATACCATTGAACATTTTTCGTTAAATGACCTGGGAATAAATCTTCTACACCTGCTTGAACCTGCAAAGCTAAATTTTCATCATTAACCACCGGGTTGGTTGTTGGTCCAGCGCCTGGGTGTTCCTCGATTTCTGCATTATGAACATCCGCTACTTTTCTAGCCGTATCCATTAACAATTGATATGCCCGTTTTCCTTCTTCATTGTCAAAGTAACGAATGGATCCACCAATGCGTGCTTCATCCGCAAAAACGTTGTTCGCAGTCCCTGCGTGAAATTGTGAGATGCCAAGCGTCACTGTTTTTTCAATATTGATTTGGTTATTCCAAACCACAGAAATACTGTTTAACACATCTACCCCAACATAAACAGGGTTGATCGCTTGGTCTGGACGTGCTCCATGGCCGCCTCTCCCAATGATTTTAAAATCAACAAAACCTGCACCCGTCATGATAGGTCCTGCATCTGCAGCAACCTCTCCTACATCTAAAAAAGCCGCTAAATGATTTCCGTAAATGGCATCAATCTCTTTGGATTCTAAGAGTTTTACCATTTCACCTATTCCGCCGGAGTTTTCTTCCCCTTCTTCAAAAATGAAGATGATCTTTCCAGTCAGTTCGTCTTTTAAGTCATGTAAAATACGCATGGTGAACATTAATGTCGTCATGTGGCCATCGTGCCCGCAAGCATGCATTGCACCTTCATTTTTTGAAATGACCGTACGTGGTCCCGTCAAATTATTTGGATGTTCAGTCATCGGCAACGCATCGATATCTGTTCTTAAGCCAATCGTTTCCCCGGGCTTTCCAGTATCCAGCGTCGCAATGAAACCATGTCCGTTACTGCGGCCTCTTTTTGGAACTTCTTCGATTTCTAATCCCAATTCACGCGCTTCTTGTTTCAAAAATTGGGAAGTTTCTACTTCATGTCTGGAAACTTCAGGATTTTCATGAAGATAATGTCTCATTTTACGGGCGTCTTGATCGTATTTGTCAATTAATTCTAATATTTTTTTATTCATCTAAATCCCTTTCGTTTTTAAAATACTCGATTGTTCCTATTATACAGGTTTTTTTTATAGTTTGTTTAATTTAAGTTTTCCATATATCCCTCTTAGAAACTAGCAAAAACCAGCAGATTGTTCTGCTGGTCAAATTTCTAGGTCTTTATATTCTGTTCGAGCCATTCTTTTAAAACAACGGCCTGGTTATATTGTGTATCTTTCGCTGCATATAATAAGGTGACCGGTTGATTTTTTAATTCTTCTTGAACTTTTTCTAAAAAATCATTGGCTTTCTCGTTTTTATTCAGTTCATTCAAGTAAGCTTTTATAAACGGTTGAAACCGATCAGGCTCATGATTAAAAGTTTTTCGAATATCTTCTGAAGGAGCGATTTCTTTGGCCCATAAATCATGGCCCAAGTCTTCTTTTTTAATCCCTCTTGGCCACAAGCGATCCACTAATATACGAAAGCCATCTCCATCTTCTCTATCTTCATACACACGTTTTAATTGAATGGAAGTCATGTTTATCATCCTTTACTAAAAACCGTAGCTCTCTTCTTGTTTACGCCAGACTTCCTGGTAAGTTTCAGCCAAGACCATCGTATCTTCAATCAAGGTATCGATGCGGAATTCAACCTCATGATTGACAATCTCGCCATTGATGATTTCTGTATCCAGTAAAAAGACATAATTGGGGACAATATTTGCTTTCATATAGCCTAAAATCGGTTTTAATTGAATTTCTGGAATTAAGAAGTGTTTTTCGGAACCAGCCGTTACAATCATAGCGACTGTTTTAAATTCAAGGGCATTTTGGGGCAGTAAGTCAAAGATATTTTTTAAGGAAGCAGGAATAGATGCTTGAAAAATTGGCGTGCCTAGAAATAGAACATCACTTTCCATGATTTTTCGAGTCACTTCAGCGGTATCCCCTTTATAATCTAAGTAATTTCTGCCATCACTAAATTGGATCTCTTTTTCTTGAAGGTTAATATATTCAAGCTCATGTTCGTTTTGGTATTGCTCTTTTAAAGATTGGTACAGCGCATCAGTAGCCGTTTTAGTTCGTTTACCGATATTCGAAGCAGATAACACAAGTATTTTCATCGCAATATTCTCCTTTAGGCATTTCTTCCCATTTATTATAAGATATGCCCTCTGCTTTTGCTATTTTTCAAACCAAACAAAAGACACTAGGTTCAAATAACTAAACCTAGTGTCCTTAAAACATTGATTGGATGATAAGTTATTCTTCTTGTTCTTGCTCTTCAAGTAAGCCAATCAAATCTTCTTTGTTTGCTGGTGGGTTATCTAGGACTTCGCGAATGTCATCTAAATCCACTTCTACATCCCAAAGCAATACCCCTTTCAGTTCATCCCCATCTAGATAAAAGACGATGTCTCCATCTTCTCGATGATCAAACATAGTGTTTAAGGATGGATCTAAAGTACCAATCGCTTCCCAGCTTAAATCATCAATGACGGAGTATAAGTAAGGGGTATGTGTGTAAGCTTTTGCTCCGCCAGCCATAATGGCTCCCACTTGTTTTCCAGAGTTTCGTGCATGGTCCACGTGCTCAATTCGTTGGCGACCAAGAATTTGGTCTGGATACGTGGCGATATCTCCTGCCGCATAAATATTAGGATCACTTGTCTGCAGACTTTCGTTCACCACGACTCCATCGTTTGCTGTTTCTAAACCAGCTCTCTGAGCGAGTTCAATTCGTGGATCGACACCGAGTCCGATAACAATACTGTCTCCCGTAATCTCTTCCCCGTCATCCAGCTCCAGCACCAATTGATCACCTTCACGACGGTAGCGTTCCGCTTTCTTCTCAATAATGAGATTGACGCCTCGTGAAGTGAAAATTTTGTTGTATTCATCCAACAATTCTTCCGGGAACATTTCTTCACCCAATTGGCTTTGCGGGAAGACCATCGTCACTTGTGTATCGTTTTGCGTGAGTGAATCTGCGAGTTCACTTCCAATATATCCTCCACCTACAATAATGACATGATGATCTTTCTTCGAGAACTCTCGTAATTTGAGATAATCATCCAGCTCACGGAAAGTAAAGACATTATCGTCTTCTGGACCGTCAATTGACCGCGGTTCGCCACCAGTAGATAAGAGAAGTTTTTTATAAAGAACGACATCGCCATTATCCAATGTAATTGATTTTTCTTTTGGGGCAATTTCTACGACGTCACGTTCAAAAGCAAAGTCCACATTCTCTTCTTCTTCGGCTCCGATCTTCGTATCTTCGACTTTAAATTCTTCATCGCGCCACAATTTCTTCGTCAATGCTGGACGTTCATAAGGGACATGATCTTCACGTGAAAGGATTAAAATAGATCCTTCTTTATCATGTTCACGGATACCTAAAGTAGCATAGCCGGCCCCCATTCCACCTCCAACAAGGACATAATCATACGTTTTATTATGGTAATCAACAGTCATAAATAATCCTTCCTTTCTTTAAATTTACTAATTAATAGTTGCTACAGAACCGCCGTCCACTCGATAGTTCGAACCATTTACAAAACTCGCTTTGTCCGAACATAAAAAAACAATAACGGCTGCTGCTTCTTCTACTTTTCCACGTCGTTTAATGGACATAAATGGTTTCTTTTCATTCAGAAACATCTCAACAACTTCTTCTTTACTTTTTCCGCTTTCTTCCATTTCTTGTTCAATCAGTGCATCCGTCATATCCGTTTCAATGAATGCAGGTGAAACGATATTTACAAGCAGTCCTTCTTCAGCGTATGTACTGGACAAGCCTTTACCGAATGAATGCAGCGCGGCTTTTGCACTGTTGTAAGGCAGTTCTTCTTCGTAAGGTTGCACAGCATTTTCTGAGGACAGTAAGACGATTCGTCCCCAGCCATTTTCTCGAAGGTCCGGTAAAAATTCCCGGATTAATCGTACTGGTCCTATAAAATCGACTTCAAAGGTTTCTAGCCAAACGCTGTCTTCTAATTCGTGAAACAATCCTTGTTCTCCAGAAATCCCTGCATTTTGCACCAGAATATCAATGGATCCTACTTCGTTTTTTACATAGTTATGCATTTCTTTTATGGCTTCTAAATCTGTAATATCTGCCGCATAAGAAAATACTTTTCCAGAGAATGCTTCCTTTAATTTTATAGTCGTTTGTTTGAGTCGTTCTTCATCCTCATCATTCAGTATGACAGTAACTCCTTCTTCCAACAACTGCCTGGCCGTTTCTTCACCGATACCAGTCGCCGCCCCCGTAACTAAAGCAATTTTATCTTTTATTCCTAAGTCCATTACTGTGCCTCCTTTAGTTTCAATGCATTTTTACTATAATATAACCACTAACAT
>DATGSY010000255.1:0-2841 GCA_035302125.1 Atopostipes sp. | reverse complement strand
ATTTACGTAATATGTATTTCATGTAAATATCGTGTAAAGACGAAAATTATTTTTCAATTACTTTCATTCTCATCTGTTTCAATGGGCAATGTGACTTTAAATGTCGTGCCAACATCCACCTCACTATATAATTCAAGGTCTCCTTCCAAACTGTCTACGACCCATTTGACAATAGATAGACCTAAACCTGTTCCGCCAGAATTCCGACTTCTCGCTTTATCGACACGATAGAAACGCTCAAAAATCCGAGCTTGATCCTCTTTTGGAATCCCGATACCATTATCAGCGACTTCAATGACGGCCTGCCCATCTTTTTGGTCAATCGTTACAATAACGGTTCCTTTTTCAGGCGTATACGTTATTGCGTTCGCAATCAAATTCATTAAAACTTGTTTTAGTGAATCTCTATTTGTATAGATACACACAGGAGTCTTTTCTTCAATGCGACAAGTCATTTTCTTTAAATCAATTTTTTGCTGCAGAATTTGGAACACTTCTTCTGCGACATCTCGAATGCGGATTCTAACTTTTGCCAAGGGTGCGTTTCTTTGTTCCAGTTTAGATAATTGTAAAATATCTTGTACCATCGTGTCCAATCTTGTGGATTCTTTTAACATAATGCTTAAAAATTCCTTTAATACTTCTTCATCGTTCATGGCTCCATCAAGTAGTGTCTCACTAAAACCTTTTAATGCAGTAATCGGTGTTCTCAGCTCATGAGAAACATTTGCTGCAAAATCCGTACGGATATTCTCTAGGCGACGAATTTCAGTGATATCATACAGCAAAACAATGAAATTCTGTTCACCTGGCTCTTTACCGGGAACTGGCACTACGTTCGCATCCAATGTTTTTTCTTCTGGGAAGTATAAATAAATTTCCGAATTCATCAGGTCATTTTTCAAGTAAGCTTCTTCAATTAATTCAATAAGCTCAGCACTTTTTACATAATCTGTATAAAGATGAGAAATTTTTCCATATAAATTCACACCCAATAATTCGTTCATAATCGGATTAACAATTCGAATCCGTCGCTCTTCATCCAAAAGCATGACACCGATAATTAAGTGGTTAATTAATCCATAGATTCGCTCATCACTTGTTTCAATTTCTAATCGCTGCTGCTCTAAGTTCTCTGCAAGTTCGTTCACTGAAGCACCCAATGTATCAATTTCTTCAAAAAAACGCCCTGAGTACCTCGCATCATACTCACCTTGACTAAGGTCGCCCATGACTTCTTGCATTTCACCAATGGACCGGGTCAGACGATTGATCCAAGTTCGCGCAAGTAAAATAAGAACAATCGCTAAAATAACGGTACCGATTAACTGAATAATTAAAGAAAGCTGTATGGTACTTGCTAAATCAGCGATTTCACTCGATATCCTTAAAATGCCAATTGGTTGATTCGCATCATTGTAAATCGCTTGCGCCACAAAATATAAAGAATATCCAGGTTCTGTATTCTCACGATTAACTACACCCACTGTCTCGCCATCTAATATTTGTTGGATTTCAGAAAAGTTAAATAAATTTTGGATTTCATCAAGGTCTAAGACTGAATCATACAAAGGTTGCCCCTCTGTATTGAACAAAGTGATTCTTTCATTCATCACCGGCGCGACTCGCTCTATCGTCTGAATAATTTCAGTTGAATTGAAAGATTCGGTGGAATCTTCTTGGCGAACACCTTCAATATATTCTGTTAAAGACACGATTTCATCATTCAATCGCTCTTGTTGTTGATCGATAATTTGATTTTCAACCACTGTAGACAAAACAAAATACATCAGAAAAACAAACGTAGCGACGATTAAAAAATACAAACCATATAATCTACGCTTTATTTGATTCATTTGGGCGCCTCTAGTTTATAGCCAAAGCCGCGGGCAGTAATAATATATTCCGGTTTTTTTGTATCCACTTCTATTTTTTCCCGCAAATGGCTGACATGGACATCAACAATTCGCGTTTCACCGGCAAAGTCATAATTCCAAATCGCATTTAATAATTGTTCACGGCTTAATATACGTCCTGTACGACGAGCTAAATAGAGCAGCAAATCAAATTCTTTGGGTGTCAGCTCAATGGCCTCTCCGCGAACGTTCACTTCATATTTATCCGGGAATATTTCAATGTCCCCCACAACAATCACTTCTTCTTCATCACCATTTGTCGTTGTTGTTTCGGTTTGTTTATAACGTCTAAATATTGCCTTCATTCTAGCGATAACTTCGCGCGGACTGAATGGTTTTGTGATATAATCATCAGCTCCAATTTCAAGCCCCAATATTTTATCAATTTCAGTATCTTTGGCTGTAAGCATTATAATCGGCACTTCATTTTTTTCTTGACGAATTTCACGACAGATATCCATCCCATTTTTATTTGGCAGCATTAAATCGAGTAGAATCATGTCATAAGTATTCTTTAATGCCATTTCTAATCCTTCTTGCCCATCCATTGAAGACTCCACAGCATACCCTTCTTGTTCCAAGTTGTAGGTTAACAACTTTAAAATCGACTGCTCATCCTCAATAATCAATACCTTTTTCATCCCAACATCCCTTTCTTAAAGTAAAAGCATTTAGACATTTATTTGGTGCATTTTTATTCATTTTCTAAAATTAACAAACCTAAATTATTGTAGTCATCGTCATATAAAGGTGTTTCAGTAATGACGATTTCGCCATCTTTTCTTCGAATGCGCATTTTTACATAGGACCTGTTATATGCCACTCTTTCATTAAATTCTTCGCGTGTTGTGATTGATTGGTCATTCATATCCATAATAATATCCCCAATGGATAAGTTCATCCGTTCAGCGGGAGAATCGCGCCG
>DATGSY010000254.1:0-8860 GCA_035302125.1 Atopostipes sp. | reverse complement strand
TAACTCCACTGTATTTAGTTGAATCGGCTTGTTAAATGCCATTTCAAATTGACGGTAAGCTGGTCCATCTACGACAGCCACTGAGTTATTTTCAATGATATCTGTGACCAACAGAACGTATAAATCATAATCGTACTCTCTAGTTTCTTGACGAATGGCTTCCAGAATCTCATCTTTACGGTCTAATACATCATTTACATCCACCACATTCACCTGGCCGATGCGTACATTTTCGCCAGCCATTTCAAAAGATTTTGCATCATCATTTAAAATCTCTCTAGCTGTTTTTGATGTAATATCTGTTCCAGCTCTTAACATTTTAAATCCATACTCGTCTAATGAAACTCCAGCGAGTTCAGCCAACTCTCCAGCTGCGCGAACATCTTCAGTCGTACAAGTTGGTGATTTTAGTAATAATGTATCTGAAACAATCGCAGATAACAATAATCCAGCAATATGACTAGGTAGGTCTACTTCATATTCTTTAAAAATTTTTAACAGAATAGTCGCCGTACTTCCTACCGGTTCTGCACGATAATACAGAGGATCGGCAGTTTCAAAATTAGCTATTCGGTGATGATCGACTACCGCTTTTACCGTTACTTTATTAATATCAGAAACACTTTGCTGTGCTTCGTTATGGTCTACTAAAATAACATTTTCCACTTCATTTGCAGCTGTTTTAATTACTCGCGGGGGATCCACACGGAAGTAATCCAATGCATATTTTGTTTCTTCATTTGGTTCACCTAATGCAACGGCTTCAGATTCATAAGATAATTCATTGTTTAAATAAGATAAAGCAATGGCTGAGGCAATTGTATCGGTATCGGGATTTTGGTGTCCAAATACTAATAACTTACTCATTTCTATCACTCCTAAATTAGTCTACTTACTATATAGAGTAAAACAAAATTTATTTTTTAGCAATTATTCTTTAAATTTAAAAAGTTAAAAAACATCTTTATAGAAGATGCATAAAATCTGCCTTTCTATAAAGATGTTTCTTTTTCTTAAAGCACTTTATCTAAAAATTCTTTCGTTCTCATTTCAGAAGGATGTTCGAATAATTCCACTGGTGTATTCTCTTCGACGATATATCCCCCATCCATAAAGATGACGCGATCTGCCACTTCTTTTGCAAAGCCCATTTCATGGGATACAATAACCATCGTCATCCCTTCATCTACTAATTTTTTCATGACTTCTAATACTTCCCCTACCATTTCAGGGTCTAATGCTGAAGTCGGCTCATCAAACAGCATAACTTCTGGATTCATTGCTAAAGCTCGGGCAATAGCTACGCGTTGTTGTTGACCTCCTGAAAGCGAGTCGGGATAGGCATCAATTTTATCTTCTAAACCTACCATTCTTAATAAATCTAAAGCAACTTCACGTGCTTCCGTTTTCGACATTTTATTCAGTTCAACAGGAGCTAATGTGATATTTTCTGAGACTGTTAAATGCGGAAACAAATTAAACTGTTGAAACACCATTCCGATTTCTTGTCTGATAATATCGATTCGAGAAGATTTATCCGTAATGTCGTTCCCACTGATTAAAATGCTTCCACCATTTACAGGCTCTAAGCCATTTAAACACCTTAAAAAGGTTGACTTCCCTGAACCAGAAGGACCAATAATACAAATGACTTCTCCCTTTTCGACTTCCAAGTCTATAGATTTTAATACTTCATTATCTCCGAAACTTTTTTGTAAATCTTTCACTTCAATAATCGCCATGATTACAGCTCCTTCTCTAATCGATTTGAAAGTTTAGTTAATATTGTAATCAATATAACGTACATCGCTCCAACAATGAGCCAGATATTTCCTGATTCATACGTACGAGCAATAATGATTTTTCCAGTTTGTGTCAGTTCAACAATGCCAATGACTGAAAGGATGGAAGTATCTTTCAGTGTAATGACGAATTGGTTGATTAACGATGGCATTGCAATTCGGGAAGCTTGTGGTAAAACAATTCTACGCATAGTGATACCGTTCGTTAAACCAAGAGATCTCCCAGCTTCTATTTGGCCTTTATTAACTGCTTGAATACCACCTCGGACTATTTCTGCGATATAAGCCGTCGCATTTAAACTTAGGGTGATTATACCTGCGACATTTGCACTTAATGATATATTTGTCATCTGTGGCACACCAAAGTAAATAAAGAAGGCCAGCACAATTAAAGGTGCTCCTCTTAAGATATCTATATAGACTTGAGCAATGGCTTTAAGAATTTCGACATCACTTGTACGCATCAAACCAAAAATAACACCGAAGAATAATGCAATAAAGAACGAAACAAAAGTCAGCCAGATTGTTCGCCATAAACCATTCATTAATGGACTAAAATTATTAATAAATTGAGTAAAAATATTTTCATCTTCGCTTTGTTCAGCTAATGCTTCTTCACCTAAATAACGAGCAATAATTTCTTCGTATTCTCCAGAAGCTCTTAAATTCGCTAAACCATCATTAAACATCTGTAAAAGTTCTGGGTTTTCACCTTTATTCACTGCAAACCCATTATCCGCAATAGCTTGCTGCTCACCGATGAATTTCAAGCGAACACGTCCTGTAGAGTGTGCATATAACATAACAGGATAGTCTTCAACAACAGCTGCTGAATTCCCTACTTGTAAATCTTCGTACATATTTACTGAATCTTCAAAAACATTTAATGTAAAACCATACTCTTCTGATAATTCTTCTGCAACATCATACCCTGTAGTTGCTGTTTTAACAGCTACACTTAATCCTTCTAAATCTTCAAGGGTTTCGATATCACTGCCTTCTAAAGCTGCGAATTGAGAACCTGATGAATAATAAGGATCTGAAAAATCAAAAGACTCTCTGCGTTCATCTGTAATACTCATCCCCGCAATGACTCCATCTACTTGATTACTTTCTAAGGCTTGAACAGCAGCGTTGAATCCTAAGATTCTCAATTCATAATCAAATCCTTGGTCTTCTGCGATAGCTTCTAACAGATCCATATCGA
This sequence comes from Atopostipes sp., assembly GCA_035302125.1. Lineage (GTDB taxonomy): Bacteria > Bacillota > Bacilli > Lactobacillales > Carnobacteriaceae_A > Atopostipes. Next base: position 5,851 of record DATGSY010000254.1, on the reverse strand, counting down.
TTCCTACGAAATCACCATTTTCATCAACAAATTCAAAGGGTGCATAAGTCGTGTCAGTACCTATGATATAAGTTCTCTCTTGGGCATCCACAACCCCTTTGCCATTGAATAATAATGATAAAACTAAAAACAACATGCCAATAAAACCAATTGTTTTATTTTTCATATCTATCCTGCACCTTCCTTCTAAATAAATACACATAATTATTTAATAATTTTCTAATACCTTTTACATTATACTCATTCAATTATAAGAAAGCAAATTCATGGAGAAGTCTGAAAAACTATAAAACTTATCATTTTTAATCATAAAGCATGAAAAAATCCTCTCTTTAAGTAGGTCAGTTCATTTGAACTACTACTTAAAAGAGAGGCTTTTTAATTGGAAAGAGATTTTATTTGGTTTGGTACTGATTCGTCTTTAAAATTCGATTTGCATTTTCTACGCGTTCAAGGGTTGGAGGTTCTACCCCTTCTAATCGATATGGAATACCCAGCTCTTCGTATTTATATACACCAAGCTGATGATAAGGAAGTACTTCCACATTTTTTACTGCATCTCCAAGGGATTGAATGAATACACTCAAAGCCTTTAAATCTTCATCAAAATCGGAATGTTCTGGAACCAATACGTGACGAATCCACATAGGGATTTCCCGCTCTGCTAAGTCTCGAGCCATTTCTAGAATGTTCGTATTTTCAGCCATCGTGTATTTTTTATGAAATTCATTATTAATGTGTTTAATATCCATTAATACTAAATCTGTATATTGCATCAGCTCGTTATAAACACTAAAAAATGGTTCTTCCCGTGTAAATGGACCACCGCATGAATCAAGAGCTGTATGAATGCCTTTAGCTTTAGCTATTTTAAACAACTCTAATACAAAATCGATTTGTAAGAGCGGCTCTCCTCCACTGATTGTAATTCCACCTTCATTTCCCCAATAAGGTTGGTAATCGATTGCTTGTTCAATTAATTCTTCTGGAGTATAAGGCGTACCCCCACCAATATTCCATGTATCGGGATTATGGCAGAAAGCACACCTCAATCGACAACCTTGCATAAAAATTACAAACCGTATTCCTGGTCCATCAACTGATCCAAAGGTTTCAATGGAATGAACATACCCTAAGTTTTCTTCTGTCATATCCAGTATTCATCCTTCATTTTATTATTATAGACTTGCATGGAAAGTACGACTAATGACATCCATTTGCTGTTCGCGAGTTAATTTAATGAATTTGACAGCATACCCAGAAACACGAATAGTCAGTTGCGGATATTCTTCTGGATGTTCCATGGCATCTACTAGTGTGTCTCGATTTAAAGCATTGACGTTTAAATGATGGCCGCCTTTAGTGACATAACCGTCTAGCATATTGGCTAAGTTTCTCATTTGTGCTTCTTCAGTTTTCCCTAAGGCATTCGGTACAATAGAAAACGTGTTTGAAATGCCATCTAAAGAATATTCATATGGTAACTTAGCTACAGAGTTTAAACTGGCTAAAGCTCCTTTTTCATCTCGCCCATGCAACGGATTTGCTCCTGGAGCAAAAGGTTCGCCTGCTCGACGTCCGTCTGGTGTATTTCCAGTTTTCTTCCCATAAACCACATTTGAGGTGATTGTCAATATGGAGGTTGTGTGAACGGAATCTCTATAAGTTTCATGTTTTTTAACACTCGTCATAAAGCGTTCAAGCAATTCGATGGCAATATCATCTGCTCGATCATCATTATTACCATACTTTGGATAATCACCTTCAATTTCATAATCGATGACTAGTCCCTCTTCATCACGAATCGTTTTCACCTTTGCGTATTTTATGGCAGAAAGCGAATCAACGGCTACAGAAAAACCCGCAATTCCAGTCGCCATTGTACGCACTACTTCTGTATCATGTAAAGCCATCTGTGCACTTTCATAGCTGTATTTGTCATGCATATAATGAATAACATTTAAGGTATTGATATACAATCCTGCAAGCCAATCAATCATATCCTGGTATCTTTCCTTTACTTCTGTATAGTCTAAATACTCAGAAGTAATTCGTGCAAACTTTGGCGCAATTTGTTCTTTTGACATTTCATCTACCCCACCATTAATAGCATAGAGTAAGGCTTTCGCTAAATTCGCTCGAGCACCAAAAAATTGCATTTGTTTCCCTAATTCCATAGCAGACACACAGCATGCAATGCCGTAGTCATCCCCATAGATTGGTCGCATGACATCATCATTTTCATATTGGACAGCACTGGATTCAATGGAAACCTTTGCACAAAAGTCTTTAAAGTTTTGAGGCAAGTTTGATGACCATAAGACCGTCAAGTTTGGTTCTGGCGAAGGGCCTAAGTTTCTTAGAGTGTGCAAGAAGCGATAGCTGTTTTTAGTCACCATAGGCCGACCATCTACACCCATCCCTGCGATAGCTTCAGTAACCCAAGTCGGATCTCCTGAAAAGAGCTCATTATATTCAGGCGTTCTTGCAAATTTCACTAACCTCAACTTCATCACAAAATGATCCACTAGTTCTTGTGCTTCGACCTCTGTTAATCTTCCATTCTCTATATCACGTTCAATATAAATATCTAAGAAAGTTGATGTACGTCCTAAAGACATAGCAGCACCATTTTGTTGTTTGATGGCTGCTAAATAACCTAAATATAACCATTGGAAGGCTTCTTTTGCATTCTCGGCTGGACGAGCAAGATCAAATCCATAGATGTGGCCTAATTCTTTCATTTCATGTAAAGCTTTTATCTGTTCCGATAGTTCTTCTCGCTGACGGATCACTTTCTCTGACATGATACCGCCACCATAATTTTCTTTATCTTGTAGTTTTTGTTCTATTAAAAAATCAATACCATAAAGCGTTACTCGACGATAATCCCCTATAATACGGCCACGTCCATAGGCGTCTGGTAAACCAGTAATTACTCCAGAACGTCTTGCTGCACGCATTTCAGGTGTGTAAGCATCAAAAACGCCTTGATTATGTGTCTTACGGTACTCACTGAATATATGGACTTTTTCGGGATTAATTTCGTAACCGTATGACTCTGCAGCCAGCTGAGACATACGGATACCCCCATAGGGTTGGAAAGAACGTTTGAACGGTTCATCTGTTTGAAAACCAATAACTGTTTCTTTGTCTTTATCTAAATATCCAGGTCCATGAGAAGTAATCGAAGAAACGACATCTGTATCCATATCTAATACTCCACCGGCTTCAATTTCCTGTCGGTCTAAATCCATCACTTGTCGCCAAAGATCGGACGTATTCTGGGTTGGTCCTTCTAAGAAAGAATCATCTCCAGCATAAGGTTTATAGTTTTGTTGAATAAAATCACGGACATGAATATCTCGTTTCCACTTTTTGCCCGAAAATCCCTCCCAGGCTCTTTCAAACAAAGTAGATTCCTTTATCTTTTGCATCTAAAAAACAACTCCTTATCCATACAATTAACTTATGTATTTTTATTAAGTTAATCATATCACAAGGTATGGTATGAGTACAAGTGAATTATTGAACATGTTTACTGGTAATACTATAATTATGATGACAGCAGTGTTTTTTAAATAATTAATTTAACTATATTATACATACCTATTCAACATTTTGTGAAAAATATACATTTGAACCAAAAAAAGATAGAAGGAAAGCCCTCTATCTTTTCTTAAATTCTATTTTATTCTTCTGATGTTTCGTCTTCATAAATAATGTCATCGCGTTTATAATCGATAGGCGATCCTTCTGTTTCTTCATCCAATAAGAAAGAACCATTACTATATCGATCGCTTATACTGTAATTTTTCGGTTGGAAAGTCACTTTATGTGCTTCATCCGTTAGTATTGTAATATTTTCTTCTTCGTTTTCTACAGCAAACATTAATGCCATCCGATGTGGATTAGCTTTTAACTCTCGTAACACTAATAATCCTCTTTTAGCACGAGAAATCGGATCAAAGTCAGTAAGATCCATTTTCTTAACCGCACCTCGATGAGTAACAATCATAACATTCGCAGGTTTATCGTTAGGATCAAAGATATATCCAGAAATAACATAGTCATTATCTTTAAGGTTAATGGACTTAACTCCTTTAGCGTTCGTTCCATATACAGAAACTTCATCTAATCCGTACCTTAAACCATAGCCTCTTCGGCTGACCAAGAATACATCATAATTTATACCGTCTTTAGCTTCATATACATTTAACAACTCATCCATCTCATCATTCAAGCGAATAGCTGTATAACTTTGTGTTCTATAGTTTCTTTTATGTGCAAAATCGGAAATTTTTGTTTGTTTGATGTGTCCGTTTCGGGTAATCAATACAAAATGATCTTCTTTAGGTAACTGTCGGTAACTAAAGGCGGCCACAATTCGTTCATTCGGCTCAAATGAAATACTTTGAGATAAATGTTGTCCTGCATCTTTCCAGCGGATATCTGGTAGTTCATGAATCGGTCGATTAATCACATTTCCTTTGCTTGTAAAGATAATCATCTGATCTAAAGTGGATAATTTGTCCGCAAAGATGATTTTATCGCCATTTCGAATACTAATATCTTCTGGCGTAGAAGATTGATAAGAACGCACGCTGGTTCGCTTTAGATATCCTTCTTTGGTTAAGGTTACGATAACCTCTTCTTCAGAAACTAAGACTTCTTTTTCTACTTTCAACTCTTCAATTTCTTCTTCGATTTGTGTTAGCCGAGGAGTCGCATAGTTTTTCTTAATTTCTTTCAGTTCGTCTTTAATGACTTGATCTAATTTTTGATCGTTTGAAAGGATTTCATTATACTCTTGAATCCGGTCTTCTAATTCTTTTTCTTCTTGTTTTAAATCAGTAATGTCCGTATTCGTCAAACGATATAACTGAAGATTTACAATCGCTTCAGCTTGTCTTTCCGTAAACTCATAATCATTAATTAAATTTACTTTTGCGTGTGATTTGTTATTACTTTCGCGAATCGTTGCAATGACTTTATCTAAAATAGAGATGGCTTTAATTAAACCTTTTACAATATGTTCACGGTCTTGGTCTTTTTTAAGTAAAGTATTTGTTCGTCGTTTGACTACATCTCTTCGGAAGTTTAAATAACTGTTTAATATTTCTCTTAAGCCTAATTGTTTTGGTTGCTTATCATCAATTGCGATCACGTTGTAATTATAAGATACTTGTAAATCAGTATTTTTTAATAGATATGTCAAAATACCTTCTGCATTCACATTTTTTCGTAATTCAACAACAATACGCAAACCTGAACGGTCGGTTTCATCTCGAACATCCGCTATTCCATCAATTTTTTTATTAATACGAATATCATGGATTTTACTGACTAGTGTACTTTTATTGACATCGTAAGGAATTTCTGTGATGACAATTTGTTCACGACCACCACGCATCTTTTCAATTTCCGTTTTGGAACGGATGACAATTCGGCCTTTACCTGTTTCAAAAGCTTTCTTTAATCCTTTAGCTCCTTGGACGATACCACCCGTAGGAAAATCAGGACCTTTCACATATTTCATTAAAGTTTTTAAGCGAGCTTCTGGATAATCAATTAAATGTACCGCTGCATCAATAACTTCTCCTAGATTATGAGGTGGGATGTCTGTAGCGTAACCCGCAGAAATCCCTGTTGCTCCATTAACGAGTAAATTTGGATAGCGTGCAGGCAGTACAGTAGGTTCTTCAGCAGTGTCATCAAAGTTTAGAACGAAATCTACAGTATTGAGACCGATGTCTTTGACGAGTTCATCCGCTATTTTAGATAAACGAGCTTCTGTATAACGCATTGCGGCTGCAGGATCCCCATCCATACTTCCGTTGTTTCCTTGCAT
>DATGSY010000253.1:0-2428 GCA_035302125.1 Atopostipes sp. | reverse complement strand
ACATCCTCCATTTTTCCTTCTTCTAAATGAATGATTCGATTGGATGCATTAATTTCATCTTCATTATGCGTAATCCACAAAACGGTGACTTCTTCTTTTTCATTTAAACGCGTAATAAAAGAAGAGACAATTTCTCTATTTTCTTTATCCAAAGAACTTGTTACTTCATCCATTAATAAAATTTCTGGTGGGTACATTAAATTCCGTATCAAAGCGACACGCTGGCGCTCGCCTCCAGAAAGCTCATGAATCGGTTGATCTAAATAAGCTTTAGAAAGCTGTACAGCTTCCAAACCTTCAATTGCACGCTCTTCATCAAAAGATTCGTCACGGATTTTAGCAGGGAAAGCTAGGTTATCTCGAACCACCTCATCAAAAAGGACCGCATTCTGGAAGAAATAAGACACTTCTTTACGGTATTCTGTAGGTTCATATTGTGTAATGTCTTTGTTTTTATACTGAATCGTTCCAGAAGTAGGATTTAAAAGATACCCAATCAATTTAAGTAAAGTACTTTTCCCGCTTCCTGATGGACCAGTAAATGTGATGATTTCTCCTTTGTTTACTGTAAAAGTAATATCTTTTAGGATTTCATTTCCATTGGCTTCAAAGGAAACATGATTTAATTCTAAAATGGATTCCATTCGCATATTAGCTCCTTTTATGTATTTCTATACCAAATCTCATTATTGAAATACTAACACTTAATTAGAATGATTACAAATAAAATGTCGTTTCTCATGATTAAAATGATTGATTTAGCTTAAAGACAACATGCTTCTATCTTTTCAAAAAATAATCCTTCAACTTACTTACCGATCGAAACAAAAACACTTTGCAAAAACAGATGCAAAGTGTTTTGATTCTTGTTTATATGGAGTCAACGTAATTTTGTCATTTCATCCGTCGTAACCTAAACGTTCTGAAGCTTCAGTGGCTGCTCGCATTAAGAGACGAATAAATCGTTCTTTGTTTTTAGAGGTTAGTCGGGCGAGTGGTCCGACGATTGTAATGGCGCAAACGATGTTGCCATCAAAGTCAAAAACAGGCGCTGCCATGGAATAATTTTCTTCTTTTAATTCGCCTTCACTGTATGCGTAGCCGCGTCTTCGAATTTCTTTGAGTTGTTTCCGGATTTTTATGGGATTTGTGAGGGTGTATTCGGTGTAAGCCTTAAGCTCTCCGCCTAGTATAATATCAATAGTTTCTTCATTACTGTAGGCTAACAATACTTTCCCGGAACTTGTCGAGTGGACGGGGTTGTTTGAACCGGTTTGTGTTTGGATATCTGAGTAGTAAGGGCCAATTTGTTTGTTTAAATAAAGGACATGGCGATTATTTTTTATCGCAATATGGGCACTCTCTCCAGTTTCTAAAACGACCTTATTTAACACAGGCGCCACTTCTTGATATAACTCATTCTCACCAACGAAATGACCACCTAATGCAAGGGTGGCTGAACCTAATCGATAGCCTGGAGAATTTTTATCTTTCACCAAAAATCCTTCATCTAAAAGAGTCTGTACGATTCTGCTGGCGGTACTTTTTGAAAGGACCAGCTTTTCAGCAATTTCTCCTACACGCCAAATGGGCGTTGAGCTATCGAATATTTTAAGCACTCGAAGTGCTTTTGTAACGGATGATAATGTGTTGTCTGTAGCAGATCTCAAAAAAATTCCTCCTTATATTTATTTTTTTGAATCAGTTTCATCATGTGGTTCATGTTCGAAAAAATACATTAAAGTACTGAGTAAGCGTTTTCTTTATTATATCAAACTTCTTCAAGGATTGTAGGGTGAATTCCAATTTCTTCGATAAGTTGTTTCATAATGCGGGAAAGCTCAGTTGCAGTATTGTTTAAAACGCTTACAATATAATTAAATCAAACGCGAAACCTGGTCATTTAACAATGGAATTCGCAGAAAGGAATTAAAAATGGCTGAAGTATCTAGTCCACAAATTGTGGAACTTGCGGAAGAATTAAAACAAGCAAGTATAAATGGTGTAGAAGTAGAAGCACCAATTAAAAGGAATCCGGATCTTACGATTCAAGAGGCCTATTCCATTCAACTATATAATATCGCAGAAAGAATGAAGAATGGCAATCGTATTGTTGGAAAGAAAATAGGATTGACTTCTAAAGCGATGCAAGAATCTTTAGGAGTGGATGAACCAGACTACGGCATTTTACTGGAAGATATGGTAATTCCAACCGATAACCCGGTAATTAAACCTAATCAAGTCATTCAACCACGTGTTGAGGGTGAATTAGCGTTCATTTTAAAAGAAGGTTTGGAAGGTCCGAATGTAACGGTTGAAGAGGTACTTGAAGCAACAGAATCGATTGTAGCTTCCATTGAAATTGTTGATAGCCGAGTGAAGGATTGGGACATTACCATTAAAGATACCGTTGCAGATAATGCGTCTT
>DATGSY010000252.1:0-8420 GCA_035302125.1 Atopostipes sp. | reverse complement strand
ACTTAACTTATTTAATTGTTTCAGATCCGACACACTCATTCCATACTGTACCGCAATGTGCGACAAGGTATCGCCTCGTTTTACTGTATAAGTAGCCGCAGTCGACGGTGTTGTCGGTTTTGGTGCTGGCTTCGGTTCAGGTGCTGGTGTTGAAGTAGATGCTTTCACCTTCAACGATTGACCAACATAGATCGTATCTGAGCGTAAGTTGTTTAACTGTTTCAGATCCGACACACTCATTCCATACTGTATCGCTATGTGCGACAAGGTATCGCCTCGTTTTACTGTATAAGTAGATGCAGTCGATGGCGTTGTCGGTTTTGGTGCTGGCTTCGGTTCCGGTGCTGGTGTTGGTGTTGAAGTAGATGCTTTCACCTTCAACGTTTGTCCAACATAGATCGTATCTGAACGTAAATTATTTAACTGTTTTAATTCCGAAACACTCATACTATGCTGTAAAGCGATGTGCGACAAGGTATCGCCTCGTTTTACTGTATATGATTTAGAAGTTTCACTCATTTGATTGTCCGTTGAGGGAGTGACTTCTTTTTCATCATTAACAGGAGGTGCAGGAACTTGTACATTTCCAGTAGAAGATGTATCAAATCGAGTTAGGTTATAGGTTTCAATTAGGTTATTTAATTTTGTCGCATACGTTGGATCCGTCGCATACCGACCTTCTAACCATGCAGTAGCTTCTCTATATGAGCTCGCATTTTCCATCCATGCTCCAGAGTAAAAATTAGGATTCCAAGTGGTCCCATTTCTTAATAAGTACGCATTATCTAACAGAGATTCATAGTAACTTGGATATTTTTTAAAATCTGCATATATTGTAATCCAACCACTACTCCCATACTCTCTAGTTCGCATGGTCACTGACTGCCCTTGATAAGAACCTTTAATGCCAAAAAGATTATAATTTGGTGCTGATGATAATGTACTACTTCCAAATCCTGATTCAAGTGCGGCCTGTGCCACCATAACAGAAGCATATAAATTATTATCTTTTGCTATCTTATTCGCATGATTTCCTATAACGTTAATAAATTCAGAATTTGTTAACTTATGATTCAATTTATTTAAGTCTTCTTCGGAACCATTAATCAGCAAGGTTTGTCCAACACGTATCAAGTTTTGATTTTGAATATTATTTAATGAAGTAAGGGTTGCAACACTAACCCCGAATTGATTTGCAATCTTGTTTAACGTATCTCCTGATTTTACAGTATACGTAATCGTAGATTGCTTGTTTGCTGATGCCGGCTTAGCCGACAATGTAGCCATCTGTGGAGTAGCTTTCAGTGTCGTAGCTGTTGTTTGAGCTTTGAAAGTTGTGGGGCTTTTTTCTGAACTTTCTTTTTCTTCATTTGCTGATTCTTTTGTTATTTCTGATTCTTGCATTTCTCGTTCAGAAGTTTGCACATCACTTGATGCTTCAAAATCAGATTCGTGCTCATCAACTTCTAAATTTTCTTGGGTTTCTAAAGATGTAGGGTCTTCAGTTTCTATACTGTCCTCTGCGACGCCTTCATCACCAGATTCAAAAGTTTCAGAAACATCTGTTTCAGTCACTTCTTCAGAATTCAGTTCGGTATTGATATCATCTTCATCCGAATCATCAGGAAGTTCAGCAGTCATTTGACTGTCTTCTTTAGAATTTGGAAGGTCATTAGCCGTGTTTTCATGTGGTGCTTCCAAATGATTATTCGTCGCTGTTTCATCTTCATTGATTAAGTTGACAATCATTTCTTCAAAAATGACATCCAGTTCATCAACTGTTAAATCACTTGCTTTTAATTGTTCAGCAAATTCGACATTTCCAGTTTTTTCAATAGCTAATAATAAGGTGTCTTTCAAAAGACTAATCTCTTCGTTTTCTTTTACGAGTACGTCATTTTTTACATTTTCATCTTCGACAACAGTATCTTCTTCAGATACTTCTTGGAATTCACTAGTTATTTCAGATGGTTGTTCAGTATTTGAATTTAATAAAGAGTGATATTCTTCGTGTAGGGCCTTGAGTTGTAATAATTCATCTTCTTCTTCAATCTCTTGAGCGAGAGCGTTTTGATTGGGATTCATAGCTAATAAAATACTTGCGATTAAACTAGCCGATAGTGGTATGTAGCCATTTTTCTTATTGCGTTTATTTTCATTGCGTTTCATTTGGTGATTAGCTTCCATATTCCCCATCCTTTGCTTTAAAATACAAAATGATATAATAATATCAACTTACTGATATATTATACTATTAAAATATACGAAAATGTTTGAAAAATATAAATTTTACTATTTGTTATCATTCTGTAATATTAATAATAATTAGAGATTTCAGCGTTCTTAGAAAGGATATTTAACATGTTAAAACAACCTCTACGCTTTGCTCACGAAGTATTAAAAGAAATGGTCACTACTGGAGATACTGTAATTGATGCGACGGTTGGTAATGGAAATGACACACTGCTCCTCGCTCAACTCGTCGGTCCATACGGAAAAGTGTATGGTTTTGATATTCAAAAGGAAGCCATCAAGTCAACGGAAGATAAATTAATATTAACCGGCCAAAAAATGCAAGTAGAATTAATAAAAGATGGCCATGAAAATTTAGATCAACACATTGATGATGATGAAGCGATCAGTGCGGCAACATTTAATTTAGGATATTTACCGCGAGGAGACAAATCTATCATCACAAAACCAAAAACTACTTTAGTCGCGATTGAAAAAGTACTCAATCTTCTTCGAAAGCAAGGAATTATCACTATTATGATTTATTCAGGACACGAAGGAGGCATTGAAGAAAAAGAAGCGGTTGATCGTTTTGTTGAGAATCTATCGCAAGAAGAATATAATGTTTTATCTTATAAATTTGTAAATCAAGTCAATCATCCACCTTATTTATATATAATTGAGAAAAAATAAAAAAGAGATTTACGTATTCGCCTTGCGAGCAGGATTTAATACGTAAATCTCTTTCATAATTTTTAGTTTACTTACTTTTAATATATGGACGACCAAGTGCTTTAGGAGCTTCCGATTTACCGATAAAGACTACTAAAACGACAATCGTCAAGACATACGGTAGGATTTGCAAGTAAATTGATGGAACATCTTGAATAACCGGAATATAATGACCCACGCGAGATAAACTTTGAGCGAAGCCAAAGAAAATTGCGGCGAAGGTTACACCGATTGGATTCCATTTTCCAAAAATCATTGCTGCCATAGCCATGAATCCTTGTCCACTTACTGTTAAGACTCCGAATTCATTAACGATTGCTTGAGCTTGAATGGCTCCTCCAATACCACCTAAGAGTCCAGAAATTAGTACACCAGCATATTTATATGCATATACACTGATTCCTACTGTTTCCGCAGCTACTGGATGTTCACCAACAGAACGCAAACGCAGTCCAAATGGTGTTTTGAATAAAATGAACCAGCCGACAATTCCTGTTAAAATCCCTAAATAACCTAAAGGTGTCACACTCGTAAAGAAAATATCACCAATAACTGGGATATCTTTTAAAATTGGAAATGATGTGATTCCAAAAGATTCAGGTAAAGGTCCCGTTTGAGCTGCTCCAAACATGACACGAACTAAGAAGACAGATAATCCAGGGGCTAAAAGGTTCAATGCCGTACCAGATACAATATGATCAGCTCGTAAGTTCACTGTAGCCACCGCATGAAACAGTGAGAACAATATTCCTAGGAATCCCCCAAATAACATGGCGATCCATGGTGTTGCATCTCCAAATGTATCGTAAAACAATAAATTAAAAACGGCCGAGCCAAAAGCGCCCATCACCATTATTCCTTCTAATCCAATGTTGACTACCCCACTACGCTCAGAAAACGTACCAGCAATGGCTGTGAAAATTAGAGGAGCTGAGTACATTAAGGAACTAGTCACTAGTAATTGTAATAATCCTATCACATTCATTATTCTACGCCTCCTTCTGATTCAGCACTATGCGGTCCTTGTGCTCGACTATGGCCAATTTTTTCAAAGATCCATTCAACCAAGTAGTAAGCACCGACAAAGAATACTATGGACGCAGTTACAATAACAGCCATTTCATCAGGAACTCCAGCGCGAGTTGCCATAAATGGTGCGCCTGTATTTAAAATTCCAAATAAAATTGCAGCCAATACAATACCGATAGGATTACCTAATCCTAGTAAAGCAACCGCAATACCATTAAATCCTTCACTTGGTAAAGCCCCAATGACGAATATATTTCCAAAAGTTCCTAATCCATTGATAGCTCCACCTAAACCTGCTAGTCCCCCACTGATAAGCATCGAAAGAATAATATTTCTTTTAGCACTCATTCCTGCATATTCTGCAGCATCTGGGTTTAAACCGACTGCTTTAATTTCAAAACCAGTCGTCGTATATTTCATAAAGTACCAGTAGATACCGACTGCAGCAAGTGCAATAAAGAATCCAATATTTAATCTAGAAAAATTCGTGATTTCAGTCAACCACTCAAGGGCTAAACTTGCATTTTCACTAACTCTTTCTGTACGACTACTCGTCCCAATAACAAAGTTCGTTAAGTAGTTAGATATCTGTAGCATTGTGTGATTCAACATAATTGTTACGATAACTTCACTCGTACCAAAATAGGCTCTCAAGAACCCTGCGATTCCAGCGTATAAAGCCCCGGCAATCGTTCCGACTCCTAATGATAATGGAACAAGAGCGAGTCTTGGTAAATCAGGAAATTGCAAAGCAAAAGCAATCGTGCTTAACCATCCAATTAAGAATTGACCCGAAAGACCAATGTTAAAGAAACCAGCTTTATTTGCTATATCAAAAGCTAAACCTGTAAAAATTAACAACGTTGCTTGAGTTAAAGTCTCACCAATAGAATAAGGACTTGCAAACACACCAAAAATCATGTGAGAGTAAGCTTCTAGAGGGTTATAACCAAAAATCAGCATGATGATGGCACCAACTAAGAAACCAAACAATACAGCTAGAAGAGGTACTGATAATTTCTTAAGCCAACTATCTGTTTTTACATCAATCATCGACTCTTACCTCCTCTAAACGATCTTGTTCTTTCATTCTCTCAATTTCTTCTCGATTGACCCCAGCCATTAATAAACCAAGCTCAGTTTCATTTGTATTATTCGCATCTACAATGTCAATTATTTTTCCTTCATACATGACTGCGATTCGATCGGATACATCCATAATCTCATCCAATTCAAAACTCATGAGCAAGACGGCTTTTCCGTTGTCACGTTGTTCAATCAGACGTTTATGAATAAATTCAATGGCACCTACATCTAATCCTCGTGTTGGTTGAGCTGCAATCAATAAATCAGGATCACGGTCAACTTCTCTAGCAATAATTAATTTTTGCTGATTTCCACCAGACAGAGAACGAGCAGGATCTTTAGATGATTGAGTACGGACATCATATTCTTCAATCAAACGATTTGCATTTTCTTCAAAGGCATCAAAATTCAATATGCCACGCTTGCTTAATGGTTTATGATAGTACGATTGCAAGCCAAAATTTTCTTCTAAATCCATATCCAAAATTAACCCATGGCGTTGTCTATCCTCTGGAATATGACTTAAGCCAGTCTCCGTTATGCGACGGGGTGGTCGGTTGGTAATATCTACACCATTCAACCGTATTGTACCTTCTTTAACGTCTCTAAGCCCTGAAATGGCTTGGATTAACTCTGACTGTCCATTTCCATCAACACCGGCTATACCTAAAATCTCTCCTTGTTTGACTTCAAAACTTAAATTGTTTACAGCGTTTAATCCACGTGTATCTTCAACAACAATATTTTCTATAGATAATATGACATCCTTTGGATGTGCAGGTTTTTTGTCCACAGAGAAACTTACAGATCTTCCAACCATCATATCAGCTAACTCTTGTTGTGATGTTTCTGCAACATCCACTGTTCCAATGCCTTGTCCACGGCGAATAACTGTACATCGATCAGCAGCCTTTTTAATTTCGTCTAATTTATGTGTAATAAGAATAATAGCTTTTCCTTCATCCGCCAATGACCGAATAACTTCCATTAAATCTTCAATCTCTTGGGGAGTTAAAACCGCAGTAGGCTCATCTAAAATAAGAATATCTGCTCCACCATATAATGCTTTAAGAATTTCAGCACGTTGTTGTTGTCCAACACTAATGTCTTCAACTTTTGCGTAAGGGTCAACTTTCAACCCATACCTTTCTGATAATTCCAAGATACCTTTAGCAGTTGTATCTGCATCAATAACACCCATTTTATGTTCTTCATTTCCAAGCATAATGTTTTCAGCAACCGAAAATTTATCAATCAACATAAAATGCTGGTGGACCATTCCAATTCCTAACTCATCAGCCTTATCTGGTGAATCTATAACCACAGGTTCACCATTGATTCTAATTTCACCTTCTGTAGGTTCTAATAATCCAGTTAAAACATTCATTAAAGTAGATTTACCGGCACCATTTTCACCTAAAAGCGCATGAACTTCTCCTTTTCGAACTTCCAGATTAATATTATCATTTGCTTTAAAATCGCCGAATTGTTTTACAATATTGCGCATTTCGACGACAACCTCAGATGTGGCCAAACGAATTCCTCCTCTTTACTAACTACATATTTCAAAACTTTGTTACTATTTTAGATTACAAATATAGTAATGTAATTATCATTAACTTACCATTGAAATGCAAGGAAATTTTACAAATAATTTACTCAAGAATTTCTGCTCGATACATGGTCCTGTATAACATCAACAGTATAGTCTCTTATATATTTAGAAAATTACCATGCTAATTCGTTTAAAAAACGCCAGCCTTTAAGACTGACGTTTTTTATTAAAAGTAGAATAACTGTAGAATTACTTATGATTACTGAGAATAAGTAAACTCTCTTACTTCAATTTCGCCATCAGTAATTGCTTGACGAGCTTCTTCAATTTGATCGACGTATTCTTGTGGCATTTCTTCATGCATCACAAAGTCAATACCATCTTCAGCAAATCCATAAGAGATGTTTTCTCCACCTTGGAAGTTACCTTCCATGGCTTCATTTGCAGATAATTTAATCGCTTGTCCAACTTGCTTAATTGTAGAGCCAAGCGTTAAGTTTCCTTCTTCCCATTCACCTTCAGCCGTTTGGTCACGGTCCACACCGATTACCCATAATTGAGTATCTGATCCATCTTCCATACGGTTACGAGCTTCCTGGAATACTCCGTTACCTACAGCTCCAGCTGCGTGGAAAATAACGTCTGCACCGTTCGAGTACATCGCTGCTGCAATTTGTTGACCTGCTGCAGTATCACCAAAACTGTTTGCGTATTGAATATCAACTTCGATGGAGTCATCTACATACTCCACACCGTGAGTGAATCCTGTTTGGAAACGGTCAATAATCGGACCTTCAATTCCTCCGATAAATCCAACTCTACCTGTTTCAGTCGTTAGAGCTGCAGCCATTCCAGCTAAGAATGAGTTTTCGTGGTCGTTAAAGTTTAATGAAACAACGTTATCCATTTCAACAACACTATCCACAATTCCGTACATACGGTCAGGATTTTGTTCTGCGATTGTAGCAATAGGATCTTCTAGTAAGAATCCAATACCATAAATCACATCATGTCCATCTGTAGTTGCTGTATTTAAGTTTGGAACATAATCATTTTCAGCTTCTGACTGATAATAAACAACCGAGTCGTCACCAAAACCGTGCTCTTCAGCCCATTCTTGCATACCTTCCCAAGCGGACTGGTTAAATGAACGGTCATCTACTCCACCCGTGTCAGTTACCATTGCGATTGAAAATTGTTCCTCTTCTCCACCATCTTCTGGTGCAGAACCATTATCTGTACCCTCATCAGTGCCTCCACCGTTACCACAAGCTGCTAACAATAGAGCTGATGCCCCGAACATAGCTAATTTTTTCCAATTTGCCATATTAAAACTCCTCCAATTTCCACATAGTATCTCTGCTATGTAAATTTTATGTAACTTTATTTCAATTACATCATAGCATTGTTCGCATAAAAAATAAAGAGGAAATATGTCATATGTAAACGATATTATCAAAAAACGCATTGTTGTAAGCGTTACATAAACGAATAAAAATTGCATTTTAAGTTTCTTTCCAAAAATAAAGCGAACAAAAATGAATTTTGTTCGCTTTAGATTTTATTCTATTGTTCTGTTTGGGTAGTTTCAGAGTTAAATGGTTCATTTTCTTCTTCTGTACTCGGTATTAAAACATCTCTTGGTTTAGATCCATCTTGCTCACTAACTATACCATTTGCTTCTAAATCATCCATGATATTTGCTGCACGGTTGTACCCTATTCTCAACCTTCTTTGCAGAAGCGAAATACTCGCTGTTTCTAATTCTTTGACAATTTCAAATGCT
>DATGSY010000251.1:0-4304 GCA_035302125.1 Atopostipes sp. | reverse complement strand
GACAGGGACACCGATCACTAAGGCGCCTGGACAGCCTAAAACAAGGATGGTAATCGCTAATTCAATATTTTGAGTGAATACCCAAACAATGAACGCTAAGACTAAGACAGCCGGTGTATACCATTGGGAGAACTGGTCAATAAAACGCTCGGCTTCTGATTTTGAGTCTTGTGCTTCTTCTACTAATTCGATAATTTTACCGAAAGTGGTGTCTTCTCCTACTCGGTCTGCACGGATTTGAATGGTACCATTTTCTAAGATTGTTCCGGCAAAGACTTCAGAATCCAAATCTTTACGAACCGGATCTGCTTCACCCGTAATACTTGCCTCATTAATGTGTCCTTCCCCCGTTACAACGGTTCCGTCTACAGGGACTTTCCCACCTGTTCGGACTTGCAAGATATCTCCTTCATCCACATCCCAAATGTCGACTTCTTCAAATTCGCCATCATCCATTTGTTTAAAAGCGACTTCTGGTGCCATTTCAGTAAGCTCTTTAATGGCTGAGCGGGTGGAGTTTAATGTACGTGCTTCTAACCAGCTTCCAAATAAGAATAAAAAGGTAACAATCGCTGATTCTTCATAGTTTTGAATGAAGAAAGCTCCTATGACTGCGATGGTCACTAAAACATCGATGGAGACGACCTTGACCTTCAAAGCGCTGACAGCTTGGAGTGCAATTGGCGCAGCTCCTAAGATGGATGCAATAATGAGTGCGATATTGAAGAGATCAGTGTTCCCGAATCCAAGTTTTGCAGTGAATGCTAGTACAATTAAAATTCCACTGATGAGTGTGATTTGGTTTTTCTTGCTTAATATTTTGTGTTGAATACCCATTTCATTTTCCTCCTGTTGAGATTTTTAAGTTTTTATCATTTGTTGTCCTAAGTATATGTTCCATCTTTGCTGTAGACATTGATTCAAATCAATAAATGGAATCTTTTCCGCTTTCAAGAAAAAACCAGAAAGTAATAAATAAGAAATTACTTTCCGGTAGTGCTGCTTGTGGTTATTTACGCTTGGTAAGCTTTATCTATTTCTTCCAGCATATTGTAGACTGCTTCATAAGATTCGCACACATCTCCTGGTACTTCATAGTTGCTTGTCACTTCACGCAATTGTGAAAATTCAGCGTCTAATTCCGGTTTATCTGAACCGGCTGCTTCTGTTTTTTCTTGAATTTGTTCCCAAAGCGCTTTGACTTCATGGAACTCCGGATGGTTTTCACCGTGCACTCGGTCTACGATTGGTGTGAACTGGGCGAGTTTTTCAAAGTTCTTTTCTTTTGCGGCTTCAAAGCTTAAAGTGGTCATTTATTTTCCTTCTTTCTTTTATTTGTACATCTATTGTATGGCGGAATGTCGGAACTTAAATTGATCCAAATCAAGATTTTAAAAAAAGAAAAAAGCGCACTGAAATCGTTTAGACTTCAATGCGCTCTTTCAGTATTCAACTGTTTTAATTTTCTCGATCAAGAATTCCGTATACAAAAAGATAAATAATTTGTTCGGAGGTAATTTGTTTATAAAAGCCGCTTTCTTTTTGAATAAACGGAGCAATCGTGGCGTAGTAATACCTTGCTAAGTCATTTGACGAGAGTGGAAAATCTTCGCTTAAGTATTCATCAAATAAACGAATAATCGGTGCAAGGTAAGCTTCTTGCCAAATTTTGTATAAATGCTGGTGATTATCCGATGAAATCTCATGCGTCATGTCATGGCTCATAATAAAGAAGTTGACGGGATGTTTTTCTTTTAAATAATCTAAAATCCCTTGCAATCGTTCCACCAGTGATCCATTTTCCGTTGAAGTGACGAGATGATTCAACTCCTCTCTCACTTCTAGTGAAAGTTTCTCTAAAACAGCGATGTAGATATCTTCCTTCGTCTTGAAGTGATGATATAAATTGGGCTGAGTAATGCCGGCTTTCATAGCAATTTCTCGGGTGGAAGTTGCTTGAAAACCTTTATCCATAAATAAGTCGCCTGCGACTTCTAATATGATTTCTTTTGTGGTCATCCTTGGAATCATTGAAACACCTTCAATCTATAATAAAGATACATTCGATCTGTTAACTCAATAGGCCATTCGCTTCTTGCAGCAACTCGAGCTGCTTTCGCTTGTCCACTACATTTCGTTTTTCAAAACACTGATAGTCATTTGAGCGAACAGCATTTAAAATTTCTCTATAAAATAACAAAGAAAGTAACAGAGGTTTCTTTGCATCTTTATTCATATTGTATACCAAATGTAACGATTTTTCGTAATAGTTTTCCGCTTTTTGTGCTTCAAATTCCCAAAGTTGGATAAAATTCGCGTTGATTTCTTTGTTTTCTAGCATATCCATTGTATAACCATGCGCCGCCATCACATCTTTTGGTAAATAAACGCGATTGTTTTCTAAATCTTCGCCGACATCTCGCAAGATATTTGTGATTTGCATGGCTGCTCCTAAAGCAATCGCTTCTTCTTGATAATCCTCAGGTCGATCTGTAAGCAGTGGCAGCAACATTAATCCAACAGATCCAGCAACATAATAACAGTAGTCTTCCAGCTCTTCTTGTGTTTTTGGCTGTCGAAAAGTGAGGTCTTGTTCTTGACCCGTCAACATGTCGTAAAATGGCGCGATATCCATCGGGTAGGTTTGAAAAACTACTCGGAGCGATCGCCATACCGGATGATCGATTTCTTCTCCTTTTTCAAAAAGCTCCAGCTCTTTTCTTAATTGCATTAGCGCTTTTAAGTCCGATTCTTCATCGACCACATCATCGGCTTTCCGGCAAAACGCATAGATGGCATAGACGCTCATCGCCTTTTCTTTGGGTAGCGTTGAAAAAGCGGCGTAAAATGACCGTGAATGCTTTTTAATGACTCGTTCGCAATAAGCAAAATCTTCTTTATGTCTTTGAAATGACGGAGACATCTGCTGATTTTTTATCATCTTTTAATAACTCCTCTACTGAAAGTTTCGCGCTTTGCAATACTGTCGGGACGCCTGCTCCCGGGTGAACGCTGCTTCCACAAAAATATAAATTATCGGCATAATCAAATTTATTGTGCGGACGGAAATAAGCGCTTTGGAATAAAGTGGGTCTTAAGCCAAATGTTGCACCATTATACGCATTGAAATGTTCTTCAAACATTTTCGGCGTATAAATTCTTTCAAAATCAATGTGGTCACTTAGATCTTGGAAAGGTTCAAATTGCGAGAGCACTTCTAACACGCGGTCGCGGTACTTTTGAACATTTTCTTCTGTCCATTCGTTATACAAGGATAAATCAGGAACTGGAATTAAAGCATAAAATGCTTGCTTTCCATCCGGCGCCAACGTTTCATCCGCTTTAGAAACATTAAAGACATAGATCGATGGATCGTCAGGCGGTGTTCCTGTTTCAAATATGTCTGCAATATTTTTGTCGAAATCTTCGGCCATATAAAAATTATGCACCGAGTCGGTTGGGTATTCTTTATCGACGCCCAGATATAAAATAAAGCAAGAACAAGAATAATCCATATTATCAACTTTTTGATCGGTATACTTTCCGCGATTCTTCTCATCAGGGATCAAGTTCGTCATCGCATACGGAAAATCGGCATTGACGACCGTATAGTCCGCTGGAATTTCTTGACCATTTACACGAATTCCTGTCGCTTTTTTATTTTCAATAATAACTTCTTCTACATTTGAATTGAGGTGAATTTGGCCGCCTAATTCTTCAAATAAACGAGCCATTCCCTTAGCCATCGAATACATACCGCCTTCAATATGCCAAATCCCATATAATAACTCCATCATTGGAATCATATTATATAAAGAAGGTCCACTGTTTGGCGCAATCCCGATGTATAAGGTTTGGAATGCAAACATCTTTTTTATATAATCATTATCAATATACTTACTCATTTCATCATAGGCGTTGTCAAAAGTTTTTAGTCGATAAATATCGATTAGCCCTTTTGGATTGATGAAATCACCTAATTTACGATAAGAACGATTCAAGATTTTATTTTTCGCAACAAGGTATCGCTCATAGATATTGGAAAGATATTTTAAAAAGCCAGACGCGTCTTCTTCATCAATACCTTCCAGTGTTTCAAAAAGTTCCACTAAATCATTGGACATTTGAATCGACGTGCCATCACGATAAGTGAGTGCCATCATGGGGTCTAATTTTTTCATTGGGATATAATCTTTTGGATCTACTCCGGCATACTCAAACACTTCGTTGTAGATTTCAGGGGTCATCACAATCGTCGGTCCAACGTCAAATCGGTAGCCCTCTTCGTTAATTTGGTACATTTT